>WLOB01000031.1 GCA_009699505.1 Actinomycetota bacterium
CATGTGGCGGTCGACGGAGTCGGCGAGGACCTCGCGCGTCGAGCGCAGGATGTCCTCGGGGATCGGCGCGCCCGGCTCGCTCGGGCCCGGGAGCTTGGGCACCTCGATCGCCTCCGCCGGCACCGCGTCGGCGAACCGCACCAGGCCGTGCTCGGGCGTCCAGGCGCAGCCCGGGGGGAAGGTCTCGACGGCCCAGCGCCAGTCCTCGTCGAACGCCCGGATCTCCGACGCGAAGCGGACCTGGCCGTCGCGGCGGGCCCAGTAGAGCGGCTTGATGCCGATGGGGTCCCGCGCGGCGAGGAACGTGATCCAGTCGGGCTTCTCGTCGGGCTCGGGGTTCGGCGGGCCGGCGAGGCAGATCGCCCACATGCCGCGCAGCTCCGCGAGCGCCTCGACGCCGCGCTCCACGACGAGGTGCAGCGCGACCTCGTTGTCGGACTGCGTGTCGAAGAGCGCGCCGTCGAGCGTCTGGCGCACGTCGTCGTGGTTGTAGACCTCGCCGTTGCCGACGAGCCACAGGGTCCGGTCGCCCAGCGGCTGGCGCCCGCCCGCGAGGTCGACGATGGAGAGGCGCGTGTGGCCGAGCCACGCCGTCTCGCCGACGGCGACCTGCCCGATGTCGTCCGGGCCGCGATGGGTCAGCCGGGAGAGCATCCGCACACCGGCCTCGGCGTCCACCCGCTGATCGGTCGGCGCGTAGACGGCCGCGATTCCACACATACGACGACGTTAGGGGACCGGCGCGGTGTGGCGGTTGGACACCCGGCGAAGACCGAGGTGTGAACGACGCCCGGGGCGAGGCGCGGGGGCGCGACCGGCATGTGGCGTGGGCGGTGCCAGGTGGGGTGCCGGACGCGCCCGGCCGCAGGACGACGAAGGCCCGCGTCGGGGACGCGGGCCTTCGGGCGGGGCGGGGCGGGGCGGGGCGACGACGGCGCGGGGCCGGTCGCCGTCCGGGGGGGACGTCAGTCGGCGGCGACGGCGGAGCGCTGCGCCTTGCGGGCGCCGATGAGCGCGGCGTCCTGCTTCTCGCGGCTGATGTAGACCGGCTTGCTCATCAGCCCGACCTTCACGAACGCCTTGATGACGAGGGCCGAGAGGTCGACCTCGTACCAGCGCATGCCGTGGGAGGCGGAGCGCGGGAAGGCGTGGTGGTTGTGGTGCCAGGACTCGCCGAGGGACAGGATCGCCAGGACCGGGTTGTTGCGCGAGTGGTCGTCCACGTCGAAGCGGCGGTAGCCGGAGAAGTGGCAGATCGAGTTGATGCTCCACGTGACGTGGTGGATCATGAAGACCTTGACGAGGCCGGCCCAGACGTAGGTCTGCAGACCGCCGGTGAAGGTGCCGTAGTAGGCGTAGCCGGCGAGGAACGGCACCAGCAGCGTCAGGATCGCGATGACCGGGAAGGCCTTCGAGATGCGCACGAGGCCCTTGTCGCGCAGCAGGTCCGGCGTGTGCTTGCGGGGCCAGCCACGCTCGATCTCGGTCGACCAGAGCCAGCCGACGTGCGCGTGCCACAGGCCGCGGAGGCCCTCGCCACCACCGACGTGCGGCGAGTGCGGATCGCCCTCCTGGTCCGTGTGGGCGTGGTGCTTGCGGTGGTCGGCCGCCCAGATGAGCGCGGGGCCCTCGATCGC
This sequence comes from Actinomycetota bacterium, assembly GCA_009699505.1. Lineage (GTDB taxonomy): Bacteria > Actinomycetota > Thermoleophilia > Solirubrobacterales > Solirubrobacteraceae > Patulibacter. Next base: position 1,638 of record WLOB01000031.1, read on the forward strand.
CGTGGAGCCGGCGATGACGAACATGTAGCGGACCCACGGCTTGGCCTGGACCGCGCCGTGCGTCAGCAGGCGGTGGTAGCCGATCGTGATCCCGAAGGCGGAGATGAGGTACAGCCCGACGAGCATCGCCAGGTCGAACCACGTCACCGCGGAGTCCCAGAGCAGACCGATCGCCGCGAGCACCCCGATGAACGGGATGGTCACGGCGACGATGTTGATCCACCTCGTCGCCCGCGACATGGTCTTGTGCTCGCGCACCACCTGGTTCTGGGAATCGCGCACCTCGGCCATGGCATTGAGGGTATGCGCGCGGTCCTCGGGATTCTGTCGCCCCCGGCGAGAACCGGGAGGCCGATTTTCATCACTTCGTGCGCAACGCGGCGTCGGAGGCCGGTCGCCGAGGCGGCCGGGGCGGGCCGGAACGCGCACGGGGCGTCGCCGATCGGGGGGAGGGCCCGGACGGGGCGTCGACGGATCCCGCACGCCGGAGCAGGCCGGCCGGAACCAGGTGTCGGTGGTCCACCGGTGACGAGACGTGGATCGTGGTCACGGGGCGCACCCGATCGCGGTGTGGCGGCGAGGGCCGGACCGAGACGTGGATCGTGGTCGCGGGGCGCACCCGACCGGGGCCCGGAGGGGCGAGGGGACCGAGACCTGGATCGTGGCAACGGCCGCAGCCGTGGGCCCCGCCCGCGTCGCGGCGGTCCGTCCGACCCGCCGAGCCGGTCGACCCCGCGCCCCCGCCGCCCGACCTCCCGTCGCGCCGAACGGGTAGGAAAGGGGTGTGCCCGATCCCGCGCTCATCTTCTACGACCGCGAGTGCCGCTTCTGCGTCTGGGGCGTCGTCGGTCTCGCACGCCGGGCCCGTCCCGGGACCCTGAGGCTCGCCGCGATCCAGGGACCGCTGGGCGACGAGCACCTGGGGCACCTCGACGAGGAGACGCGCCTGGCCACCTGGCACCTGTGGGACGGGGAGCGCCTCTACTCGGGCGCCGACGTCCTCGACGCCCTCGGCCGCTACCTCGACCCGGCCGGCATGCGGGCCGCGGTCGCCCTGGGCCGTGCGGTGCCGCGGCCCCTGACCGCCTTCGCCTACCGGCAGATGGCCGGCCACCGGGTCCTCATCTCGCACCGCATCCCCGAGTCGCTCAAGCAGCGCTCCGCCGACGCGCTGCCGCGGTACGCCGCCGACACCGGGGCTCCGGGCTCCGGGGTCCGCGACGCCTGAGCCTCGCGCGCCCGACCCACGGGCCGTCGACGCCGCGGGCCGACCAGCGACGCCTAGAAGACGACGAACTCGCGCGCGAGCGGGCTGAGGCGGGTCTCGAACAGGAGCGCCAGCAGCCCCTGCTCGAACTCCTTCGCCAGCCGGCGGACGTCGCGGAAGCGCGGGTCCTCGACCGCCGCCTCGCGGGTGAGCCCCCGCAGGTGCGCGCGGATCTCGGCGTCGTCCAGCAGCCCGATCCACCGGTCGTAGGCGCCGAGCGCGCGGACGCCCTCGTCGATCGCGTCGTAGCGCAGGAACGCGTGGGCGAGGCGGTCGGTCGGCGGGGCCTGCAGCGCATCGAGGAGGAAGGCGCGCTGGTCGTCCTGGCGCTGCAGGTGGCAGAGCAGCACCGGCACGAGGCCGCCCGCGAAGAGCAGCTTGCGGTTCAGGCGGAGCTTCGCGTTGCGCATGCCCCACTTCTGCTCCTCCGCGCGCGCCTTCCCGGCGAAATCGACGCAGATGGTCCGCCAGTAGCGGATGAGGTCGTTCAGGAGGAACCGCGGCGGCCGGTAGTCCTTGGCCTGCCCGGCGAGGTAGCCGTCGACGACCTGCTCCAGCGAGCGCCGGTACGACTCGCGCCCGACGACGGGGACGGACTCCAGCAGCAGGAGCATCCGCTGCGTGAGGTTCGCGTTCGTGTCGTCCTGCAGCCCGATGTGGCGGACCATCGGGCCCACGAAGACCTGACGGCCGAAGATCCCCTGCGTGCCCGGCTTGGCCTCGCCGAGGCCGAGCAGCGTCTCGAGGCGCTCGAGCCGCGGCTCGGCGTCCGGGCGGTGCTCGCCGTCGACGAGGACGAGGAAGTCGTCGTCGGAGCCGGAGGTCCGCTCGCGCCGGCCCCACGAGCCCATCATCACCACGGCGGAGCTCTCGTCGCGGGGGACCTCGGAGAGCCGGCGGCGCAGGTCGTCGAGGTCGCGCTCCGTGCGGTCGCGGGCGGCGACGAGGTTCGGGAACCCGCGGCGGGAGTGCGCCGCGAGCTCCAGCAGCGCGTCCTGGGGGGTGTCCGTCACGCCCGGGACGCTACCGGCGGGCGACGGAGGGCCGCCGTCCTGCAACGGCGGGGCCGGGCCGCGGGTGCACGCGACCGTCCGGGCGTCCCGCTCGCCGGGCGGGCCGCGGGCGTCGCGGGCGGCGGCCCCGCCCGCGCCGGGCTCAGCGCCGCGGCAGGTCCGCCTCGAGGATCCACGGCACGTCGCGGCAGCGGGCCAGGACGGGGCCGAAGCGGTCCTCGTCGGCGGCGGTCAGCGGCAGGTGGTGGCAGTCCTCGTCGACGGACGAGACGTGGACGTGGCGCAGCCGCTCGCCGAACGCGTCGAGCAGGTCGTGCGCCACGCCCATGGACGGGTCGATCGAGCCGGCGTGCGGGACGTCGAGGCAGAAGCCGGCGTCCGGCAGCGCGTCGAAGTACGGGCCCAGCTCGGCGGCGGTCCGGCCGGTGCCCTTGCGCCCGTCCATGTTCTCGACGACGAGCGTGCGGCCGAGGGCGGCGAAGCGCTCCGGCTCGCGCAGCACGTCGGGGTGGACGACGATCGCGTCGACGACCGGGGGCAGGGCGAGGAGCAGCTCGACGAGGTCGGGCTCCGGCAGGGCGAGCTGCTTCGTCGGCGCGTGGACGCTCAGGAAGCGGAACGGCAGGCCGCGCCCGGCGTCCCCGAGCCAGTCGCACAGGCTGAGGAACTCGGGCTCGGAGAGGGCCGCGAGCTCGACGGCGAGCGTCGAGACGTCGAGCGCGCGGCGCACGAGGAGGTCCCACTGGCCCCGCAGCTCGACGACGTGCCCGGTCGAGGTCCCCAGGGGGTGGTGCGCGGTGATCGAGCGAGCGTCGACGATCGCGGAGGAGACCATGGGATCCACGCTAGGGGCCGTCCCGGACGCGACGGACGCGGGCCCGGCAACCCCCTGCAAACGGGCGGGACGGTCGTCCACGGGGTGCGCGGAGGCGGTCGGGTCGTGGGCGTCGGCGGGCGGCACGGCGGGGCTCTTCGAGGGCGCTCGGGCACCCGCGGGGTCGTCGAGGGTGACACACCGCGGGGCGCCGCGACGGAGGTCCTCCCGCACCTTGCGGGAAACGCCGGCGGACGGGGCGGCGGGCACCACCGGCACGTCCGACGGCGGTCCTCCCGGGCCGGGCGGGTGCACGTGGGCGAGCCGGACGCGGGGATCGCGGCGCATCCCCCCGGAGGTCCTCCCCGGGCTCGCGAGGAGCGCCGGTCGATCGCCGGGCACCGGGGCGGGGCGCGGCCCGTCGACCCGCGCGGACTAGGATCCGCGCCGTGCCGTCGTCCCCCCAGCACGCCGCCGCGCCGGCCTCCGCGGACCACCGGTCGCCCACGTCCGGCGCCGGGCCGGCCGCCTGCCCGTGGTGCGGACGGCCCACGGACGACGTCGTCCAGACCGGGGCCCGTCGCGTGTGCTGCCGGGGCTGCGGCGTCCAGCTGACGTGGCCCTGGCCGGACGCGGCCGAGCTCGACCACGCCTACGCGGACTGGTACCGGCCCGAGGGCGGCCGCTTCTCCGGCCCGGGCGACGCCATCCTGCGGGTCACGCGCGGCAGCACGGCGTGGACCGTCGACCGGATCGCCCCGGACGGCGTCGTGATCGACGTCGGCGCGGGGGACGGGCACCTGCTCGACGCCCTGCACCGCCGGGGCCGCGAGGCGATCGGCCTCGAGCGCGACGCCGACACGACCGCCCGGCCCGACCTGCGCGACGACGCGCTCGACGAGCTCGAGCGCCCCGACGGCGGGGCGGCCGCCGTCGTCCTGTGGCACGTGATCGAGCACCTGCCCGAGCCGCGGCAGGCGGTCCGCGAGGCCGCGCGCCTGCTGCGGCCCGGGGGCGTCCTCGTCCTCGCCTGCCCGAACGCCGACAGCCGGCAAGCCCGCTCGTTCGGCGACCGCTGGCTCGCATGGGACCAGCCGCGGCACCTCGTCCACTTCACCCCGCGCGCGCTCGAGGACGGCCTGCGCGCCGAGGGCTTCGAGGTCCGGCGTCGCGGGCACCTGCGCGCCGGGCAGTCCGTCTTCTGCGCGCTCCACGGCCTCGTGGGGCGGGTGCCGTACGCAGGGGACCTCTACGATGCGATCCGGCAGCCGGAGGCCCGGCAGACGCCGCTCTCCGGGCCCCGCCGGGCGCTGACGGCGGCCGTCGCCGGGGCGCTCCTGCCGCTCGCCGCGCTGGCGGCCGCGGGGGAGGCCCTGGAGGGCCGCGGCGCGAGCATCTACCTCGAGGCCGTCCGCACCGGCGCCACCCCGACGAGCGAGCCCCACGCACGATGAGCAAGGCCCACCCGAACCACCGCACGATCGTCGTCATGCCGGCGCACAACGCGGCGCTGACGCTCGAGGCGACCGTCGGCGGCATCGCGAAGGACTACGTCGACGAGCTGCTGCTGGTCGACGACTCCTCGACGGACGACACGCTCGCGGTCGCCGAGCGCCTGAACATCTCGACGGTCTGGCATCCCCACAACGCGGGCTACGGCGCCAACCAGAAGACGTGCTACCTCCACGCCCTCCAGCGCGGCGCGGACATCGTCGTGATGCTGCACCCCGACGGGCAGTACACGCCCGACCTCATCCCGGACATGGTCGCCCCGATCGTGGCGGGCGAGGCCGACCTCGTCCTCGGCTCGCGCATGTTGCCCGACCGGCGCTCCGCCCTGAAGGGCGGGATGCCCTGGTACAAGTGGCTCGCCAACCTGGGCCTCACGCGGATTCAGAACACGCTGATGGGCGCGTCGATCACCGACGGCCACACGGGCTACCGCGCCTACAGCCGCCGGCTGCTGCTCGAGCTGCCGTGGCTGCGCAACTCCCTCGGCTTCTCCTTCGACTCCGAGGTCCTCTACCAGGCGGCGCACCTCGACTTCCGGATCGCCGAGGCGGCGTGCACGACGAAGTACTTCGACGACGCGTCGTCCATCCGCCTCAAGCCGGCGACGGTCTACGCGCTCCTCACGCTCTGGACCGGGGTGCGGCTGACGCTGCACCGGGCGGGGATCAAGTCCGACCGCCGGTTCCTGCCGGCGCCGCGCGTGGTCGACCCGCCCGACGGCCGGTAGGTCCCCGGCGTGTGGGTCCTGCAGGGCGTCCTGGGCCTGGTCGTCGTCGCGCTCCTCGCGGCGGCGGCGTGGCGCCTGGCCTCCCGCCTGCGCACGGACGACCCGGTCCTGCGGGTGCTGGCCGCCGTCGTCTGGTGGTGGCTGAGCGTCCAGCTCTCGGGGCTCGCGACGCTGCTGCCGCTCGGGGTCGGTCCGGGACCCGTCGGCGCGGCCGCGGCCGTCGCCCTGGCCGGCGCGGTGCTGCGGACCGTGCCGCGCGGCACCCCGGCGACGGCGCCGGACGGCCCGGCCCGCGTCCTCCTGGGCACCGTCGGGACCGGGGTCGTCGCGCTCTGCGCGGTCAGCCTGTCCGCGCCGGTGATCGGCTTCGACGGCCTGCTCTACCACCTGGCGGTCCCCGCGGCCTGGATCGGCGACGGCCACCTGGCGAGCCTGCCGGGCGTCGTGGAGGGCCTGCCCGTCGAGGCGTACCCCGTCGGCACGGAGCTGACGCTCGGCTGGCTGATGACGGTCGTCGGCTCGACGGCCGTCGCGCTGCTCGTGACCCCGGTGGCGCTCGGCGTCGTCGCGCTGGCGGTCTGGACCGGCGTGCGGCGGCTCGGCGGGACCCCGGGGGCGGGCTGGGGTGCGGTGGCCTCGACGGCGCTCGCCCTGCCGTTCCTCGCGCAGGCCAGCCAGGTGTCGACGGACCTCGCCGGCGCGGCGATCATGGCCTGCGGGGCGACGGTGGTGCTGCACGCGGGGCGGGACGCCGCCGTTCTCCGGCCGGGCGGGTCCGGTCCGCACTGCGACGCCTCCGTGCGCGCCGCCCGGGGCTCCGACGCCGACGTCGTCGCGCTCCTCACCGGGCTCGTCGGGCTGCTGCTCGCGCTCGGCGTGAAGACGACGGCGGCCTGCGGCGGCCTGCTGTTCCTCCTGCTCGCGTGGCCCGCCCGCCGGGAGCTGCTCGCCCGGCTGCGCGCCGTCCCCTGGTGGGGCGTGGCCGTGGTGGTGGCCGGGGCGTGCGGCGGCCTGTGGCTCACCCGCAACCTGCTCCTCCACGGCCACCCGGCGTGGCCGCTCCTCTCGAGCCCGTCCGGCGACCCCGTGCCCGAGATCCTGCGCCCGACGGTCAGCCGCTTCGTCGACCACCCGGGCGACGTGCTGCGCGTCGGCGGTACGACCTACCTCGACCTGGCGTGGGTGATCCTGCCGCTCTTCGTCCTCGGCCTCGTCGGGATCGTCCGGGGCGGGCTCGTGCGCCTCGTGGCGGTCTGCGGCGTGCTGGGCGCGCTGGCGTGGTTCGTCGCCCCCGGCACCGGGACGACGTCCGCCGCGGCGCTCGCGGCCGGCGCGACCCGGTACCTCATGCCGTGCTGGGTCCTCCTGGCGATCGCGGGCTGGGCGACGCTGTCGCGGCTCGCCGCCGGACGCCCGGCCTGGGCGCCGCGGGCCCTCGCGGTGGCGGCGGGTCTCGTCGCCCTGGCGCAGCTCGTGGTCGCCTGGCGCTACGCCGCCGACCTGCCGGAGGAGGAGCTCGTCGACCTCGACCGGCTCCCGATCGAGCACGGGCTGACCGCCGCGCTGATCGCGGTCGTCGTCCTCGCCGTCCTGGTCGTCGCCGGGAGCCGCGCGGGCCGCGTCCTGGCCCCGGTGTTCCGCCCCCGCGTGGGGACGGGGCTCGTCGTCGTCGCGGCGGTGCTCGTCCTGGTCGCCACCCCGGGCCTCTGGGACCGCCACGCGACGACGCTCGAGACCGGCCGCCCGCCCGAGCCCGACGACGTCGTCCTGGCCCTCGGTGCGACCCCGGCGTGGGCGCTCGGGACCCACGGTGCGCCGGGCAGCCGTCTGGTGGCGGACTGCGAGGCGCTCCGCGGCGGTCTGGCCGCCGGCCGCGTGGTGACCATCGGCCCGGGACGTCCGCAGGACGCCCGCTGCGACCTGCCGGGCGAGCCGACCGAGGTCGACGGCTTCCTGGTCTGGACCCCTCCGGGGAGCTGAGGGCGCGGCCGGCGGCGGCCGGTGGCGAGCGGGGTGGCGATCCCGCGATCGCGTCCCCGCAACGCCATGGGCGTCCGTCCAGGGTGATGAACGCGTTGCCCGAATCGTTCACCCAGGCGACGCGATCGCGGAACGCGACGGGCGTCCGTCCAGGGTGATGAACGCGTTGCCCGGACCCTGCACCCAGGCGACGCGATCGCGGAACGCGACGGGCCGGGCGCCGGGCTATCCGCGTCCGCGCGTCGGAGGCCGCCCGCCGTCGGGGCGCTCGCCGTCCGCCGGCGTCGCGCCGTCCGCCGGCGTCGCGCCGTCCGCCGGCGACGCATCGCCCGCCACGGCCGACCCGCCACCCGGCACCGGTCCATCCTCGGACTCGCCGGCCCGCGGACCCGCGCGCTCCGGCGCCAGCTCGCCGCGCCACGCCTGGGTGACCTGCGGCGTCGGGGCGACGGAGAGCGGCCCGGGGGGACGTCGACCGGTCAGGCGCGAGGCCAGGAGCATGCCGGGCATCTCGACGTACTTGAACAGGACGACGGTCAGGGCGAGCGAGACCGCGAACGCGCAGACGCCCAGGGCGAGCAGCCCGAGGTAGCCGCGCTGACCCGGCAGGACGTGCGGCAGGAGCAGGCCGAGGACCGCGAAGTGCACGAGGTAGAAGCTGTAGGACCGCTCGCCGAACCAGCGCGGGATCCTCCGGTCCAGGCCGAGCGGCGGGCGGCCGCCCTGCCACTCCAGCGCGATGAAGCAGAGCAGCATCCCGGTGGCGCCGATGAACTGCATGGGGATCGCGACGACCGCGCCCCAGCGCAGCGCGCCGGAGACCTCGTTGCCACGGGCGAGGATCTCGTCCGGCGTGGCGTTCGCGGGCAGCGGCACGAGGCCGAGGTTCTCGACGAGGTGGGTGATCAGCCGCGCGGACACCGGCTCGGAGCCGCAGAGCAGCAGGAACGAGACGAGGAGCGCCCACAGCGTCGCCGTGCGGCCGCGCCTGGCGATCCACTCGCGCAGCGGGTCGTACGCCTCGACGACGGCGACGGTGAGGCCCGGGAGGAACAGCCACTGCAGGAGCCCGGGGCCGGCGAGCGCGGGGTTCGAGATCAGCCGCACCGCGAGCGTGACGGCGAGGAGCAGCCCGATCCCGCCCGCGAGGCCGCGGAAGCCCCACCGGCGCGTCGCCCAGAACCAGCCCCACGCGACGAGCGGCAGGAGCGCGTAGCCGAGGACCTCGACGCGGACGGTCCAGGCCGTCTCGATCGGGATCGTCCACGTGTGGTGGAAGCCGGCGTCGCGCAGACCGCCGTCCAGGAGCAGCATCGTCCTGGCGATCTCGCCCGGGGTCGTCGCGTGGTCGTCGCGCAGGACGACGAGCCACAGCAGCACCAGGGCGGTGACGACCCAGTACGCCGGCATGATCCGCAGCACGCGGCGGACGTAGAACTTGCCGGTGGCCGGGCGGGACGTGCGGCCGAGCGCCCAGGCGATGAACGGCCGGGCCAGCAGGTACGCCGAGAACGCGAAGAAGAGGTTGACGAGGCGGGCGGGCGCGAAGAACGTGCGCCAGCCGACCTCGCCGCCGAAGAGGTCGTAGAGGTCGCGGCCCGGCAGGTCGGGGAACCCGGCGCCGCGGTAGGTCATCTCGGCCGTGGCGATGTGCGAGACGAAGACGAGCAGCGCGCCGAGGCCGCGCGCGCCGTCGCCGCCGAGCCACGGGCGGCGCCACGCGGGACGCTCCGGCGGCGTCGCGGCCCCGCCGGCGTCGGCGGGCGCGGTCGGTGGGACGGCGGTGGTGCTCACCGGTCGGTCCCGGCCGGGGTCCGGTCGCCGGGGGCGTCGGCGCCGGCGATCCCGCCGGCGACCCCACCCGCGGCGCCGTCCGTGCCCTGCGCTCCGACGCTGCCCGCCCCGCCCGCCCGGCCGTCGCCGTCCGGGACGTCGGGCGCCGGGGGCGCGCCGGGTGCCGGCGGCGCGGACCCCGTCGGGGCGAGCGGCACCGCGCCGGCCATCGCGGGGGTCGGGGTCGTCCCGACCGTCGGGGCGCGGGAGCCGATGCGGCGCACCGGTCCGCCGCCGAAGAGCGGGCGCTCACCGCGGGCCAGGCGCGTCGACGGCTGCTCGACGAGCGCGTAGAGGATGGCCCCGTAGAAGATCGACACGGGGATCGCGGCGAGCACGAGGACGAGGAACTGCTTGCCGACGGTGTCCTGGTCCGAGCCGACGGACTGCAGCTGGAACAGCGCGATCCCGTGCATGAGGTAGATCGAGAAGGACCGCTCGCCGACCCAGCGCGGGAAGCGCCACATCATGAAGGGCCAGGTCTTGCGGCCCGTGAGCTGCCAGAGGACGAAGCCCGCGAGCATCGCACCGGCGGCGATCGTGATGATGTTGCGCTCGCCGACGCTGCCGCCCTCGGCGAGGCTCGACTGCTTGAACGCGAGCAGCACGCCGAAGACGACGAGCCCGGCCGCCGCGAGGGGGGCGGGCCTCCACCGGCCGAGGCGGTCGCCCCATCGCACGTCGGCGACGGCGATGAGGATGCCGGGGATGAACGTCAGCAGACCGCCGATCACGGACTGCGACGGGACGGTCGTGGTGGGCAGCCAGGTGTTGGCGAAGATCCACGCGAAGACCGCCAGCGCGGTCATCGGCAGGAGGGCGTACCAGCCGGCGAACCGCCCGCCGCGCAGGTAGATCCACGCGGACGCCGCCGCGATGATCGGCAGCGCGATGTAGAACGCCATCTCGACGTTCATCGTCCACGCCTGCAGGATGTTCTGGTTGAACGGCGCCGCCGTCCACGTCTGGCTGAAGAGGAAGACCGCGGCGATGTCGATCGTGCGCGACCCGTCCGTCCCGAACAGCACGATCGTGATCAGGATGACCGTCCAGAACAGCGGGACGACCCGGCCGAGCCGGTGTCGCGCGTAGGTCCGGAGCTTCGGCGCCTGCTTCGCCTCGCCGAACATCGCGGCGATGAACGGCCGGGCGAGCAGGTACGCCGAGAGCGCGAAGAAGAGGAAGACGACGAGCTGGGTCGCGAGGATCGCCGCACCGGCCTGCCGGCTGTCGAAGAGCCGCTCGAACCCGAGGTCCTGCGTCTGCTGGCGCCGCAGGAGCTCGGCGGGGTCGCCGTTGAGCAGCGAGTAGAGCAGGGCCGTGGTGCCGCTGTGGCCGATGACCACGAGCAGCACGCCCCACCCGCGGATCGCGTCGCCCGCCTCCAGGTACCGCATACGGCGCATGGGCGGAAGCATGCCCGTTCGGCGACCCCGGGTGCCCCGTCGCCCGATCGGGGGGTGGTGCCTCGCGCCCTCAGCCGCCGACCCGCACGAGCCGCCAGGGGTTCTCGGCGTCGTCGGTCAGGGCGAACGTCCACGAGTTGCTGCGCCGCGTCTCGGCCCGCCTGTCGCCGGAGAGGACCGCGGCGGTGTCGCGATCCTCGCGGTACCAGCGGGCGCGGTAGCGCAGGCGCACGGCCATCTCGCCGCGCTCCCCGGCGTCGGTGACCGCGACGATCGTCACGTCGTCGACCTGCGGTCCCCGGACGACGGTGCGGGTCTTGCCCGTCGGGTCGGGACCGTGCAGGAGCCACCGGACCGCCTCGGGATCGGCGAGCCGCTGCAGGTCGTCGTCGGGACCGTCCACCGCGGTGGCCCAGGCCGCCACGGCCCGGTCCACGGCGATCCGCAGCACGTCGGGGCTCCACCGGTCGTCGACCAACGCGAGGTCCAGGGCCGCGGCGCGGGCGTCGTCACGGAAGCTCGTCGAGACGTACCCGGCGACGGAGTGGGTGGGGGCGTCCTCCGTCGCGATCTCGGTGCGGGAGGCCGCGGCGAGCTCCGGGTCCTCCGTCGGGTCCAGGACGTTCGCGGACGTCAGGTGGTGACCGCCCTCCTCGTCGCCCTCGATCGAGACCAGGCGCCAGTCGTCGCCGTGCTTGGCCAGGGTCCAGTACTCCGAGAGGACCATGGACGGGCCCTTCTTCGGGTTCGCGTACTTCCTGCCCTCGGGACTGTCGACCCAGGCGTCCATCGGCAGCTCGACGTGGAACACGACGCGGTCGTCGGCGTCCTCGCCGCGGTTGACGAGGGTGATCAGCCGGACGTCGGGGTCGCCCGTCAGGACGACGCGGTTGTGCCAGCCCTTCGCGTCGAAGTCGTCCAGGCGGCGGATCCACTCCTCGAGCAGGTCGCCGCCGATCAGCCCGCGCAGCGCGTCGCGGTCGCGGGCGTCCCACGCGTGCTGCACCGCGACCACGAGCTCGGTGGCGCGCGCGACCAGGCCGTCGGCGTCGAAGTCCGGGTCGTCCTCGGCCGCCACGGCGGCGCCGGCCCGGGCCTCGCGGTCCCGTGCCTGCTGGGCCTGGCGACGCCGCTGCACGGTCCACCACCGCAGGACGGCGCCCCCGACCACGAAGAGCAGGACGAGCACGATGATGATCAGGCCGACCGTGCCGTCGCCCTCGCTCGCTCCCGAGGAGCCGGATCCGCCGGAGAAGCTCCCGCCGCCTCCACCTCCGCCGCCCCCGGAGAACCCCGACGACCCCGACCCCGCCTGGGCGACGAGCGGGTGGGTCAGCAGGGACGCGAGGACGGACACGCGGCCATCATGGCCCGCCGCCCGGCGGCAGTCGAGCCCTTCGGCGACCGGCAGCCGGCGCGTCGCGGCCGGGGCGATCCGCCCGGCACGTCCCGTCCGACGCGTCGGACCGCGACCCCGGGCGGCCCGGCGACCCCGGCGCTCCCGCGCGTCGTACCCTGGGGGCATGGTCGACTTGGGACACGCGGCGCTCGGCGCCTGGAGCGGCGGGCGGTTCATGCACTACGGGCAGGAGCTGCCCGCGGACGAGCTCGTGGAGCTCCTGCGTCCCGAGGGCCGGCTGCGCACGATCGTCACGGCGGACGTCTACGGCACGGGCGAGGCCGACCGGCTCGTCGCCCGGGCGATCGAGGGCGAGAAGCGCTCCGACGTCCGGATCGTGGGCGCGGTCGGCCACGACTTCGTCGACGGCGAGCGCCGCGGCGCGAAGGGCTTCCCGCGGTTCACCGACCCGGGCCTGCGCGGCCCGGACGGCTACGCCGACTACCTCCGTCGCGCGACGGAGGCGAGCCTCGAGCGCTGCGGCACGGACCGCTTCGACCTCCTCATGCTCCACAACCCCGATCACGTCGGCTACACGTCCGAGGTCGTCTGGGACGCGATGCAGGCGCTGAAGGACGACGGGCTGACGAGCGGCATCGGCATCGCGCCCGGACCGGCCAACGGGTTCACCCTCGACGTCCTGGCGTGCCTGGAGCGCTTCGGCGACCGCATCGACTGGGCGATGGTCATCCTGGGCCCGCTCGAGCCGTGGCCGGGCCGGCTGGTCCTCGAGGCGTGCGAGCAACACGAGGTCGACGTCCTCACCCGCGTGGTCGACTACGGCGGCATCTTCTGGGGCGACCTGCGCGCCGACACGCCGATGGGCGACCACGACCACCGGCGCTACCGGCCCGACGGCTGGGTGGAGCGGGGCCTCTCGATCGTCGACAAGGTCGCGGAGATCGGCAAGGCCCGCGGCCTGACGCCGATGCAGACCGCCGCGCAGTGGGCGCTCGCGCAGCCGGCCGTCGCCTGCGTGGTGCCGACCCTGATCCAGGAGCTGCCCGGGAGCCTCGACGTCGCGCCGAAGCCGATCGGCGGCAAGAAGCTGGAGCTCGCCGCGCTGCCGCCCGAGATCCGCCTGTCGCCGACGGAGATCGAGCGGATCACGCACCTGGGCGACAACTCCGGCTCCATGGCGCTCAAGGGCGCCTCGCCGGTCTTCGCGGGGGACGGGGACCTGCCCGACGCCTGGGCGATCGGCACCCCGGAGCTGCAGGCCGCCCGCCGGTGGGGCATCGACCCCGACCAGCAGCTCGTGAAGACGACGGCCTGAGCGTGGGGGATCCGGAGCCGACGTCGGGCGCCGCGGACGACGGGTCGCCCGTCCCCGCGGGCCGCTACCGGCACTACAAGGGGCCGGAGTACGAGGTCCTCTTCGAGGCGCGCCACAGCGAGACGGAGGAGCGCCTCGTCGTCTACCGCCAGCTCTACGGGGAGCACGGCACGTGGGTCCGCCCGCGGTCGATGTGGCTCGAGACGGTGACCGTGGACGGCCGGACCGTACCGCGGTTCGCGCCGGTCGAGGGCGCCGCGGACTGAGCGCCGACGGTCGGCCGGCTCCGGCCGGGCCGGCGGGGTCCGGCGCGACGCGGGCCAGGGGGCGCCCGACCCGGTGCCCGGCGCCGCCGTCGGCCGACCCGATGCCCGGCCTAGCCCTCGACGGTCCGCACGACCCGCGCGGGGTTGCCGACGGCGACGACGCCCTCCGGCAGGTCGCGGGTGACGACGGAGCCCGCGCCGACGACGGTGTTCGCGCCGATCGTGACGCCGGGGCAGACGATCACGCCGCCGCCGAGCCAGACGTTGTCACCGATCGTGATCGGCTCCGCGGCCTCCCACTTCTGCCGGCGCGGCTCGGGCTCGACGGGGTGGGTCGGGGTCAGGAGCTGGACGTTCGGGCCGATCTGCACGTCGTCGCCGATCGTGACGCGGGCGACGTCGAGGCACATCAGGCCGTAGTTCACGAACGTGCGGGCACCGACCGTCGTGTGCGCGCCGTAGTCGACGAAGAGCGGCGAGCGGATCTCGGTCTCCTCGCCGATCCCGCCGAGCAGGCGCTCCAGCAGCGCCCGTCGCCCCGCGGCGTCGCCCGGGTCGGTGGCGTTCAGCTCGTGCGCCAGGCGCTGCGCCGCGATCGCCGCGGCGTGCAGGTCGGGGTCGTCGGCGATGTACTGCTCGCCCGCGAGCATCCGCTCGCGCATGGAGCGCTCGGTCCCGGTCATCGGCTCAGCCTACGGCCGGCGCGGTCGGCCGGGCGCCGCCGTGGAGCGCCCCCGGCGCCCCCGCAGCACGGCATCGCCCGGGCGGGCGGTCGCGCCGCGGACCGGCTCAGCGCCGCGTCGCGCGGGGCCGGGCGTGCACGAGGCGGACCTCGACGCGCGCCGGGCGCACCGGGACGCGCATCGAGAGGAACTCGCGCAGCCGGCCGTCGTGCGCGCAGACGGGGCACATGAGGCGGTCGGCGGGCGAGCGGGGCCCGGGGCCGGGGGAGACCGGCGCGTCGCAGGCCGGGCAGGCCAGCGTGCCGTGCCCGAGCAGGCCGACGTGCTGGTCGCGGCGATCGGCCCGCGCGCGGGCCTGCCGTCCCACGGGCTCGGAGTCGGAGAACCCGCGCTCGATGCTCACCCTCCGAGTGTAGGCAGGACGGGTGCGCGGGCCCGGCGGCAGGGGATCCCGGGCTCAGTCCTCGGCCAGGACGACGACGCGGTCGGCGCCGTCCGGGGACAGCCGGAGCGACTTGGGCGGGTTGACCCGCACGCCGTAGGCCCGCGACGCGTCGCGGGCGTCGCTCGCGTCGCGGTAGCCGATGGCGGTCTCGCCGCGGCGCCGTGCCGCCTCGACGACGGTCGCGTAGGCGACGTCCCCGCCGAGGGCGACGTAGTCGCCGACGGGCCGCAGGTAGATCTCGGAGCCGTCCGCGTCGAGCAGGTCGGTGAAGACGGCGTCCAGGCGCACCTCCTCCGAGATCTGGGCGAGGATCAGGCTGAGGATCTCGTCGGACACGATGACGTCGTCGACCTCCGCGACCTGGGCGAGGGCCCGGTTGCGGTCGTCGAGCATCTCGCTGACGATCGCGGGCTTGCGGCCGTGCTCGTCGGCGGCGGCGAGCTCCCGCAGGTGCAGCAGCGTCACGAGGGTCCGGGCGTCCGCGCGCTGGATGTCCAGGTCGTCGGAGTAGCAGAGGACGATGACCTGGTCGTGGACGGCGACGTCGAGGCCCTCGAGCGTCGCGCGGTCCGTCGTCCGGCCTGCGCGCACGTCGACCTCGAGGTTCGTGAGCGCGGGGACCTCGGGGTCGCCGAACTCCGAGACGATGGACAGCCGCGATCCCGGGGAGGCGTACTCGTCGAGCTCCCGCACGACGCTCGTGGCCCGCTCGTTCCAGCCCAGGACGAGGATCCTCGACGGCGGCTCCGGCCGGACGGGCGCCGCCACGACGGCGGCCTCGTCCACGGGGGCCTGAGCGGCGGGGGCGTCCACGATCGCGGAGTCGTCCTCGGCGATCACGACGAGCGTCCGGCCCTCCAGCGGCGTGTCCATCGGCGGGTTCAGGCGGACGGTGCCGTCCGCCTCGGCGTAGCCGATCACGGAGCAGGCCTCGTAGCCCAGCAGCGTCTCGCCGTAGGTCCCGGAGGAGAGGCGCGGCTCGTCGTGGAAGTAGATCTCGTCGCCCTCGAAGTCGAAGAGCTCCGTGTAGACCATCGCCGCGCCGGACTGGCGCGAGGTCTGCACGATGAGCCGGGCGACGGTCTCGCGCTTGTTCACGATGACCACGCCGGTGCCGGCGACCATGCGCGCGGCCTCGAGCGACGCGGGGTCCTCGATCTCGACGACGACGTGCAGCGGGCGGTCGCCCGAGCGCGGGAGGTGGGTCAGGGCCAGCAGCGTCTTGATGACCTCGCTGTCGGGCTCCTCGCCGTCGGGGGAGAGGACGATGATCGAGCGGGCGTCCTCGTGGCTGCCGATCTTGAGGTCGGTGACGTCGATCGGGGAGCCCGTGCGGCAGATGACCCGGGTGCCGCGCAGGTCGCCGGCGCGCTCGCGGATCTCCTCCTCCATCTCGACCTTGTCGCGCGGGGCGAGGATCACCACCGCGGGTCGCCTGCGGCTCTCGTTGGCGATGGAGAGCTCGCGGAGGATCGTCATGACCGCGTCGGACCACCCGAGGATGAGCGTGTGGTCCTGCTCGAGGACGCGGGAGCGGCCGCGGCGGAGCTCCATCAGGCGCGTGTCGAGCGCGGTGGCGATGACGCCGATCAGGGCGCTGACGACGAACAGGCCCGCGATCGTCAGCACGAGCATCGTCAGCAGGAACCGCCACGACCCGGTGTCCCCGGCCACCGTGCCGGGGTCCAGCGCGTGCATCAGGCTGTTGAAGAGCTGCTGCCGGACGCCCGGGCGGTCGCCGTCCTCCGTGGGCGGCGCGAGCTGCGTCACCAGCACGATCAGGCTGAAGACGACGATCAGGACGAGCGTGACGACCGCGAGCCAGCCGACGAGCGCCGACGGACCCCGGGACATGCTGTTGTCGAAGCGGTAGCGCAGCCGCTCGCGCAGCGACCCCCGGCCCTGGGGTTGTTGCCGCCGCCCGAGGCCCTGTCCGGCGTCGGCGGCCGGGGGCCCCGCGTCCTTGGCCGTGCGCGTGGTCATGCGCTCTCGGGTCTGACGGCCGGTTCGCGACATCGGCGCATGACCCTACCGGCGGGGGTGCCCGACGGGGGATCGGCGTTCACCGCGGTGGACGTCCGGTGGACGAGGGGTCCCGGAACGACGAACGCCCGGCACGAGGGCCGGGCGTTCGGACTGCTGGGCGGCGGCGCCGCCCGGGACGGGCTGGGACTAGCGGTCGTCGCGACGGCCGCGGCCACCGCGCTCCGGCTTGTCCTCGCCGCGGTCCTCGCGGCCCGGCATGGAGATCATGCGGGGGTGCGGGTAGGGCAGCAGCGCGAGCTCGCGGGCCTGCTTGACGGCGCGAGCGGCGTGGGCCTGGTCGCGGGCGTTGAGACCGGTCGCGCGGCGCGAGCGGATCTTGCCCTTCTCCGTGACGAGCGCGCGGAGCGCGTCGACGTGCAGGTGATCGATCTGCGCGACCTGCTCCTTGGTGAGCTTGGGGGTCCGGCGGGGACCGCC
>WLOB01000310.1 GCA_009699505.1 Actinomycetota bacterium
GCCCGGCCGCGGGCCGCTCGGCCGGGCGACCCGCGTGCTCGACGCCCGGGCGCGCCCGGGACGGGCGGCGGCGTGAGCGCCGTGGGCGGGCCCCTGCAGGGCGACGGCGGGCGCACGGCGGTCGACGGGCCGTCGGACCACGGCGCCCCGGCGGTCGACGGGTCGCGACACGGCGCCGCCGCCCTCGTCGCCGGTCCCCTGCGCGGCCGCGTCGTCGACGCCCGGTCCGACGAGGCCGCCCGGGCCTGGGCGACGCTCTCCGCGCTCCGCGGCGGCCTGCCCGTCATGCGCGACCGCGCCTGGACCGACGCGTGGGCGAGGACCTACGGCGATGTCACCCGCCCGGCGTACGTGCTCGTCGAGGACGCCGCCGGGACCCTGCAGGGCGGGGCGCTCATCGCGTCGAGCCGCCGCTGGTTCGGGCCCGTCCCGATCCGCACCCTCTGGATCGGCACCGCGAACACGCCCCGCGGCCAGGAGGTCTGCAGCGAGTTCTCGCCCGTGCTCGCCCACCCCGGTCGCGAGGCCGAGGTCGTCCGCGCCGTCCGCGCGACGGCGCGCCGCGCCCGCCGCTGGGACCAGATCCGCATCGACGGCGTGCCCGAGGACGACGTCGCCGCCCACGTCGCGGGCTGGCCCGCGGAGCGCGTCCGGCGGCGCGCCGATCCCGCCCCGCGCTTCCGGCTGGACCGGCTGGCGCCCGGGGCGGAGGTCGCCACCGGCCTCTCCGGCGGCCCCCGCCGCCGCGCCCGCACCAGCCTGCGGGCCCTCGCCGCGGCGGGCCGCGTCGAGACGGAGTGGGCGACGAGCCCGGACGACGTCGGCGACGTGCTCGAGGACCTGATGCGCCTGCACCAGGCCCGCTGGACCCGCGACGGGCACCCCGGCCTCTTCGGCGACGGCCGCTTCGCCGCGATGCACCGCGGTCTCCTGCCGACGCTCGCGGCGCAGGGTCGCGCGGTGCTCTTCCGCCTGCGGCTCGACGGGGAGACCGTCGGCTGCCTCTACCTGCTCGTGGACGGCGACCGGCTCGCCTTCTACCAGAGCGGGTTCGCGGACCTCGGCGACAACCGCCTGCGTCCCGGCCTCGTCACGCACCTGCACTGCATGGCGGAGGCACGCGACCGCGGGTACGCCGTCTACGACTTCCTCGCGGGCGACGCGCGCTACAAGCGCGAGCTCTCGGACGAGCGGCTGACGACGACCCGCATCGAGCTGCGCCGCCCGCGCGTGCGCCTCGCGCTCTTCGACGTCGCCCACCGCGGGCGCGAGTGGGTCCGCGTGGCCCGCGAGGCGGCGCGCCGGGGGGACGCGTGAGCACCCCGCCCGGCCCGGGCGCCGGCCCCGAGCCGGGACCCGACCCCGTGGTCGGCCCGGTGGTCGGCCCCGACCCCGAGCCCGGCCCGCCGGTCGACCCCGCCGCGACGTCCGACGGCGCCCTGGGCGAGCCGACGATGCGCAACGGCGTCGGCTGGTCCCTCGCCGCGCTCGTCGCGAGCAAGCTCACCTCGTTCGTCGCGCTCCTGATCCTCGCCCGGCTGCTCGTGCCGGACGAGTTCGGCGTCGTCGCCGCGGTCACCATCTACCTCGCGTTCCTCGAGATCGCCAGCGACCTCGGCATCAAGGCCGTGGTGATCTACGAGCAGGAGCGCGGGCACGGCCGGCGGGTGCAGACCGCCTTCACGCTGAACCTGATCGTGGTCGCGGTGGCCACCCTCGTCGGGGCCGCGCTCTCGTGGCCCGTGTCGGGGTTCTTCGGGCTCGAGGACCGGCAGGGGCTGTTCCTGGTCGGCGTGCTGAGCCTGACGGCCGCCGGCGTCTCGAACATCCACGACGCCCTGCTCCTGCGGGAGCTCTCGCTCGGGCGCCGCGTCCGTCCGCAGCTCGCCCGCGGGCTCGTCCAGGCGATCGTGTCGATCGCCCTGGCGGCGTCCGGGATGGGCGCCGGCGCGCTCGTCGTCGGCGCGGTCTGCGGTTCCGTGGCGTGGACCGTCGTGCAGTGGACGACGACCCGCTTCCGCCCGGACCTCGGCCTGGACCGCGCCATCGCGCGCAGCATGCTCGCCTACGCCGCCGGGGCGTGGCTCTTCTTCGTCACCTCGTGGCTGTCCATCCAGGCCGACGTCCTCGTCGTGGGGCACCGCCTCGACACGGACGACCTCGCGATCTACACCATGGCCTACCGGCTGCCGGAGCTGCTCGTCTTCAACGTCGGCTGGACGCTGTCGCTCGTCGCGTTCCCGGCGATGTCGCGCCGGCGGGTGCGCGGCGACGCCGACGTCCCCGAGGCGACGATCGGGCTGATCGGCTGGCTCGGGCTCTACGCCCTGCCGGTGGCCGCGGGCCTCTCCGTGCTCGGCCAGCCCATCGTCGACGTCCTCTTCTCCTCGCGCTGGTCGGACTCCGGGCCCGTGCTCTCCGGCGTCGCGGTGGCCGTCGCGATGCTGACGGTCGTCTCGCCGATCGCGGACGCGGCGAAGGCGATGGGCCGCCAGTGGTCCATGGTCGTCATCTACGCCCTGCACGTCCCGATCGTCGTGGTCGCCGTCGAGCTGGCCAGCTCGGGCGGGCCAGAGGCGGTCGCCTGGGCGAGCGTCGGGGCGACGGTCGTCTTCGTCGTCGGCCTCCTGGCCTGGGCGGACCGGGTGCTGCGGATCCCGCTGCGCCGGATGGCCGGGGCGATGCGGGCCCCCGCGGGCGCGGCCCTCGGCGTCGTCGTGCTGGCGCTCCCGGTGCGGCTCGCGGCGGACGGCCTGCCCGTCCTGCCGGCGCTCGTCCTCGGGATGCTCGCCGGCACCGCCGGGGCGGTGCTCGGCCTGCGGGTGCTCGCCCCGGGCACCCTCACGGCGATCGGCGGCGAGACGGGCCTCGACGGCCTGCGCGCGCGGTTCCGCCGCGGCGGCCCGCCCGCGCCGCCGGTGGCGCCGGGCGTCTGAGCCGGCGCCCCCGGTCGGTCGGTCAGGCCCCGCGGCGCAGGCGGTCCGGCAGGGCCAGGACGCGGTGCGCCGTGACCTTCGCGCCGTCGCGGACGCGCGAGACGCCGGGGGGCGTCGGGCGCACGCCCCGGCGGCGCAGGCGGTGGTTCATCGCGAGGACCGCGCCGTCGCGACCGCTGCGGCGGGTGCGCCAGGTGATGGAGAGGGAGACGGAGACCTCGGGCCCGTTCTGCACCCAGTGGGGCACGTCCGGCGGCAGGTAGACGCCGTCGCCCGGCTCGAGCGCGAACGTGGACTCGTCCACCGGGCGCTGCTCAAGGTTGCGGTGCGCGCCGCCGTAGAAGCGCTCGAGCTCGCGGGCGCGCACGTCGGCGTCGGCGAAGGACCCGACGTGCATCGCCTTCGTGCCGCGGACCTGCAGCAGGAGGTTGTTTTCGGGGTCCACGTGGACGGGGGTGACGGAGCCGGGGGCGGAGACGAAGACGAACGCCTCGCGGTGCAGGCCGGTGCCCTCCGTGCCGGGCAGCACGGCACCGACCCGGTCGAGCAGGTCGTCCAGGAGCGCGGCGTAGGCGGGGTCGCGCTCGACGTTCTTCAGGACCATCCAGCTGCCGTTGTCGGCGATCTCCCGCAGCACCGCCTCGGGGTCCAGGGCGAGCGAGGGGGCCGCGCCGCCGGGGAGCGTGACGGGGACGGTCCCGAGGTTGTGCTCGATGAGGTCGGCGGGGTGCTCGGCGGCGAGGCCGACGAGGGACTCCAGCGTGAGGCGCGGGTCGCGGTCGACGCCGTGCTCCACGGCGAAGGGTGCGCGGCCGTAGGCGCCCGCGGTGAGCTCGCGATCCAGGGTGATCATGGGTGTCCGTCCGGTCGTGGCACGCCCGGGTGGCGCGCGCGGGAGGGGGACGGTCGACGATGCCGCGCCCGGACGTGGCGCGCCATACCCCGATCGTGGGAGGGTGCAGGGGACCGGGACCCGCACCGACGGGGGCGCGGCTACAGCACGGAGGCCGCAGGTGGGGGGCCCCGTTCGTCCAGACGGGCACTAGACAGTCGTTGGATACGCGATCGATACCGCGTACTGGACGCCGCCCCTCGCCGATCCGATCCCCATGGCCGACGCCCCCCATCGTCCGGCGTCGCGCCGTCGTCTCGGCCGCGTCGCCGCGCTCCTCCTCCTCGCGCTCGGCGCCCTGGCCCCCGCCGCGGGTGCGGACACCGTCCGGCCGGGCTGCGCCGTCCTCGGATCCTTCAGCGCGGTGGCCCACCCCGGTGCCTGCTGGCGCCCGTTCGCCCCCGACGCGCCGTACAACCAGCGCCTCCTCCCGCGCGATCCGCGGACCGCGCCGGACTCCGCGCGGATCGTCGAGCGCTTCAACGCGTTCGGCGCGCCGGACCCGATGGAGTTCGGGCCCGGGATCGCCGGCGAGGGTCGCGGCGCCAAGCCCGTCTACTGGTCCCGGCCGACCGACCCCGAGTTCCGGATCTCGCTCACCGCGGACCGGCGCAACGGCGGCGACTGGGGCGTCAACGACGTCAACGGCGCCACGATCCGCATCCCGGAGGGCGCCCGCCCCGGCCCGGCGCCGGACCGTCACATGGTGGTCGTCGACCAGGCCTCGGGCTGGTCCTACGACCTCTGGCACGTCGGGCGCACCGCGACCGGCGGCGGCGAGCTGCAGGCGGAGTGGGGCGGCCGGGCGTCCCTGACCGGCGACGGCCGCGTCGAGTCCGCGTACGACAGCGGCACCGCGGCGGGCATGAGCATCGTGGGCGGCATCGTCCGGCCCGAGGAGCTCATCGACGGCGACATCCCGCACGCCATCTACATCTCCGCGCGGTGCACGAGCGGCCGGTCCGTCTACCCCTCGACCCGCACGGCCGACGACGGCGAGCTCTCCTGCAGCGAGATCGGCGAGTCCGACACGGGCGCCCCGGCGCTCGGCCAGCGCTTCCAGCTCGGCTACACGGACGAGCAGATCGCCGCCCTGCCCGTGAAGGCCCATGAGCGCGTCCTCCTGCGGGCCATGGCGCACTACGGCCTCTTCGTCATCGACACGTCGCCCGGCTCCTGGCACGTCGAGCAGGAGAACCCGGTCGACCGGACCTCGTTCGGGCTGCCGGACCCGGGCCTCGCCTTCGCCGCGTCCGCCGCGATCCCGTACTGGGCCGAGGGCCGCCGGCACGTCTGGGACGTCGCCGGGATCCGCGGCGCAGACGGCCGGGCCGGCAGCTGGCGCGACGCCCTGCGCGTCATCGATCCCTGCGTCAGCGCGGGCACCTGCCCGCCCGGCAGCCCCGTCCCCGCGACCCCCGGCCCGCTCTGGCCGACGGGCCCGGTCCGCGACACGCCCCCGGCCACGACGCTCCCCACCGTCACGGCGGGGGACGTCGTCAAGGCCTCGGCGACGGTCACGACGTCGGTGACCGCCGCGGTAGGCAGCCCGGTCGCCGCGACGGGGCACGCCACGGCGACGGCGACCGCCACGGCCACCGCCGCGGCCGCCCCGCCCCGCCGGCTCGCCCC
>WLOB01000311.1 GCA_009699505.1 Actinomycetota bacterium
ATGGCACAAGCTCGAACGTCTTGCCGTCGAGGTCGTTCCGGCTGGCCTCGACCGCCGGCGCGAGCTCCGGGATCGACCGCGCGTGCGGGTTGCCCTGCAGCAGCAGGTGCAAGACCGCCATGAAGTGGCTCTTGCCGGCGCCGAAGCTGCCGTCGAGATAGGCGGCCTTGCTCTTGCCGTCGCGGACCGCAGAGCCGATGAACGTCATCGCGTTCTCGAACGCCTCTCCGAGCTGCTCGGTGACGACGTACCCATCGAGCGTGCGCTCCGCATGGCTGACCCCGTCGGAGAGTGACATCACGAAGTCGCCCTTCTGGACGGCTTCGGGGATGTGGATGAGGTCGCGGAGGAGGGTGCTCATGGGACGGTGACTCCGAGGTTCGCAGATGGGGTCGTCATGACTGCAGCGAATCGGACGGGCCAGCGGCAGGCGAGCTCACGTCGACGCCCGCCGTCCACGCGTTGCTGCGGCAGGCCGCCACCCCCGCAGCTCCGCCCGCGTCAGCCCAAGCTCCGCGAGCTGCTGGTCCAGCCAGCCCTCGAAGTAGTCGGCCGGCGACCCGCCGTAGTCGGGGTCGTCGTCTGGAAACCACTGGGCGATCCACGGCAGCAACTCGTCGATGCCAGCCAGGAGCGGCGTTAGGCGCTCGGCGTCGGCGGCCTCCTGTTCGCGCAGCTCGTAGATGCGGCCCGCGAGCGCGACGGCTCGGTCGCGCTCGTTCCAGCCGGCCCAGCCAAAGACAGGGCTGGTATCGGCGCCGCGCTCGGCGCCGGGGACGTGGAGGAACCGCTCCTTCGGGACATCGAGCTTGCCGCGCTGGCTCCAGAACCGAGGGTGGCGGAAATCGCCGATGCCGTACTTCGGCGGTACGTCGATCCGCCCGACCTCAATGGCCTTGCGCCGTTCGGCCTCGTCCGGCGACAGTCCGGCGGCGGCGACCTCGACGTCGATACGGTCCTCGTAGCGTTGCTTCTCCCACACGCGTTCCCACACGGCGTGCTTGCGCAGGCCAGGGTCCTTCAAACGCAGCGCGGCAAGGAACGGCACGCTGCTGTCCACCAGGAGCTCGGCGACGACCGCGCCACGGTCGGCGTCGGGACGGCCAGCGATCCGAGCGACCGCCTGTGCCAGCAGCTCGTCGGCCCGGACGACGTCCGTCAACTCGGTCGCCGCCCGGAGGCGGGGAACGTCACCCCAGACCGACGGGTCCTCCAGTCTGTCTAGGATGAGTGACTCAAGCGCTCGGCGCTCGCGCTTATCCCACGCCTCGCGTGACCATCGACGCTTGTGTTCGGGAGCCTCGATCATCGCGACGTCTGGGTCGTTATTCATCAGCGTGATCCGGCGCGCCACGAGGTCGCGGTAGGGGTCGGGCCAGGTGGCGGGTAGCTCGACGACCGGCGTCGAGCTATGACGCTCGAACCACGTCGTCTGGGTCTCCCCCGCCTGAACCTGGCGGGCTAGAACAACCTCGAACGAGCGGTGGCCCAGCGCGATCCCGAACGGCGCGGGCAGGTCGAGCGACCTGTCGTCTCCGAACGCAAGCGGGAGGTCGTCGGGCACAAGCCCGAAAGCTCGTAGGACCTGCCAGTCGAGCTCCTCCTGCAGGAAGATCATCCGCGCCGTCAATGCCGTCTCGCGAGCCTGGCGCCCGGCCAGCTCGTCAACCAGGACTGCGTTGGACGGCAGAGCCGCAAGGTCCTCGAGTAGTGCGTGACGCTCGCGGGCGAGGCGATCCAGCTCGGCTGAGATGACCGGCGAGCGGTGCGCGGGAAGCGGCACGTCTGCGACATTCGACCCGTTAAACGCGTAGCGCTCCTCCCTTGTCCGTGACTGTGCCAGATGCGCACCCTTCGGCTGACACACCTGCTTCAGCCAGAACGCCACGACTGAGCTATTCAGCACACCCAGGAGAGCTAGGTGCTCCGACTCACTCGCCGATTCCGGCAACTTGATGACCGGGGCGGTCCTGTTGAACACCTTTCCGCCACGGTCCAGGACGAAGTGATTATGGGCCGCGACTTCGCCCCACGTAATCGACGGGGTGCCGTGGCGATGCTTGACAAACCGCGAGTACGCGAACCAGGGCATACCTCGATCGTCCATCGTCCCACCGAAATCGAGACGCATCCTTAGCGCCTGCCGGTTTCTCCACAGGAGCCGCCAAACAGGACTTCCTCGTTCGCACGCCGGTTCTAGTTCGTCGTTGTACGGGAAGGCGAGGTCGTCACCGACGGAAACCAACCAATCCCGAACGATATCCCCCTCGACAGCAGGAAGTGCCCCCGAGTTCAGGCCTAGGGTCCTTGAGGTGTGCGGGGCCACAAAGAACGCGGGATCCAGGCGCGTCGCGGCCGTAAATCCCAGCTCCGTGGCGTGGTCTTTTACCGTTGACTCACTGAATTCTCCGAGTCGGTTCTTCAGCCCGCGTCCTATACCCAACATCATCAGATGCGAGAGCAGACTCAATCGCTCGATATCACTAGCCCGGACAAACTGATTTCCCACCCCGGGCTTGTCGACAAGGTCGACTATCGACGACCAGACTTCGCCTCGAGCCGGTTCCGTGGGCTGGGACGGCTCCCCGCGGACCCCGTCCAGTACACGCAACGTAGGACTGGTCGGTCGACGAGTGCGTCCGAAAAGGATCACCGTCGGAGTACCGTGGCCGGGGATGAAGGCACCGGATGCATCGATCACGGCGTTGATCTCCGCCGGTGTCTGTTTGTCACGTCCGGACAGGAACTCCTCCACCAGCGGCTTGCCAAACTCCCGCTTCATGAAGTTATTCCCGGTGATCTTGCCGACGAAGCCCGCGCTGGCCCGACCGGTCTCCTCGTCTACGATCCGTGCCAGCTCGAAGAAGCGTTCCATGAACGGGACCGTCAGCACGTACTGCCCTCTGCAGAACCGGTAACGCGCACGGTAGGCGTCTCGCAGCTTTTCGTCTTGCACCGCAATGTACGGGGGATTCCCAACTACCGCGTGATACCCCTGACCAAGTATTCGTCCGAGTGCGGCAGCATCTTCCGTTGCATACGCATGCTCGATGCCGAGGCGGTAGACGTCGGCCTCGAACAGCTGGCCGGCCAGGTTCCCGTCGCGCCCGACTGCCGAGACCGGCCCGTGCAGCAGGCTGTCGCCGGTGGCGAGGTTGAGTGCGATCGGCGGTGCGTCGGCCAGCCGTCCGACGCCAGCGAGGCCGAGCGCCTCGATCACGAGCCGGAAGCGCGCGACGGCCGTCGCGTAGGGGTTGAGGTCGACGCCGAAGACCTGCTGTTCCAGGATCGTCCGCACCAGCTGCTCGGGCCGGGTCCCGGGTTCGCGGTCTTGGCGGGCGACAAACATGCGGCGGAGTGCGCCGATGAGGAAGTGGCCGGAGCCGCAGGTCGGGTCGATCAAACGAACCGTCGTCAGGCCGAACTCGGCGATTGCTGGGGTCAGTGTGCGGTCGAGGATGAACTCTTCGACGAACCCGGGGGTCTGCAGTAGGGCGTAACGCTTCTTGGCCGCGTCGGAGAGGTCCTGGTATAGGTCACCGAGGAAGCGCGTGTCGTGCGTGTGGTCGGTGAAGTCGTGGACCAGCTCGCCGGTCTGCGGGTCGGGCCGTAGGAAGAACTCGCGGACCGCCTTCGCGCCGTCCGCCGACGGGGAAAGCCGCCACACCGCGGCGTGGCTCTCGTCGAACAGCGCAGCGGCGGCGGGGAACGCCGCGACCTGGTGGAAGCACCACTGCAGGTGGTCCCGGTCGCTGTGTGAGGGGTGCTGGTCGAAGTAGACGTCCCTTCGTCCCTTCGCGGCCGCGAGCCGGTCTCCGATGCCGCCGACGAGCGGGTCGTCGATCAGGTGGTTGTCCTCCAGGAAGCGGACGAAGACCGTCGAGAGGACCCAGCCGACCGCGGCCTGCGTGACTTCGCCGTCGCGCCACTCCTCGAACGACGCGGCGGTGCGGTCCGCGGCCCGCGCGGCTTCGTGCTCTTCGTGCAGCCGCTCGTCCGTCTCCGGGTCCTCGCCGGCCTGGTGACGAATGTCGTCCTCCAGCTCGGTTACGAGGCGCTTGAGGTCGGCGGTCAGCGTGCGTGCGTCGATCATGGAGTGGTGGTCCTGACGGGTCGGCTGCAGCCGACCTGGGTGGTCGACGTTGGGACGGTGAGGTGATGGCGGCGGGCGACCCGCGACGTGCGTGTCTTCACGCCGCGGCTCCACGGTGCAGGTTCTTGAGCCAGGCGCGGGGGACGCGGGCCCACTCGTTCGGTGTCAGCGCCGGCACGGCGTGCCCGTCGATCTGTGGCCGGTCGCCCTGCTCGTCGGCCGGGAGGAGCAGGACGCACGCCCGCAGTGGCCCGTTGCCGAGCATCTGGGTGCGCAGGCGGTCGAGCAGCCCGAGTTGTCCGTAGCGCGCCAGCAGCCCCAGGTTGCCTAGCACGAGAACGCCCGATAGGTCGATCAGCTGCACCTCGACGCTCGGCATTGCTTCTGCGATCAGGCGAGCGAGCCGACCGCGGGCCTTCGACCCCGGCTCGTCGGCATCGGCGCGCAGCACGATGTCCCAGGCAACGCCCATCGAGGACGCTGCCTCGCGGCACGCCCGGACGATTACGGCGTCGAGGTCGACGACGGTCACGGGCCACCGCTGGAGCTCGCGGATCGCGTCGTCGAGCAATCGGCCGTCGACGAGGAGACTGAGCAGTCCACCGCCGGTGACCACGGCCTCAACTCGTCGCTCGAAGGCGGTCGCCTCCGCGACCGCCGGGTCAACCGCGCCGACGAGCGGCGGCCGGGCCGTCGCCGTCACGACCGTGTCGGCACGCGCGACCGAGGACGCGTAGCGCGTGACGCTCGTCAGGAGCTTCGCGCTGGGCGCCTCGTACCGTCCGCCGTCCGCGTTCTCGAACGGCGTCCAGCGCAGATCGAGTCCGGCGTCGGCCAGTAGACCGTCGAGCGCCGGCCGACCGGGCAGTTGGTCGGCGGCTGGGAAGCGGGCGGCGACGCGCCGCTGCAGCTCCTCAATCGTAAACGCGTCGGAGCCCTTGACCGCGTCGCCGGAGAGCGCCAGCGCGCGAGTGGCACGCAGGGGGACGCGGTGGAGCTCCAGACGCGACGACACACCCGCCCGCGCGCTGGACGACGTCGCCAAACGCACGAGGCGCTCGGACCCGAGCGCGGGCGCGTCGGACGGCATCGCCACCGATCGCAGCGCAGCGGTGGTGCGGGGGAACGGCAACAGCTCGGACTCATCGACCAGGGCGTCGGCGCGCGACCCAAGCGCGCTCGCGGCGTCGA
The DNA here is from genome assembly GCA_009699505.1 of Actinomycetota bacterium. Taxonomy (GTDB): domain Bacteria; phylum Actinomycetota; class Thermoleophilia; order Solirubrobacterales; family Solirubrobacteraceae; genus Patulibacter. The sequence continues at coordinate 5,285 of WLOB01000311.1, forward strand.
GGCGCCGCTGGGCGAGCGACAGGTCGCCCTCGATGCGCACGACGAGCACGCGGCCGGTGGCCGTGCGTTGCCACAGCACGCGCTGCCCGTCGCGCTCGAGCTCGGCCTCGACCGCCGCGCGGACGGC
>WLOB01000312.1 GCA_009699505.1 Actinomycetota bacterium
GCGGCGTCTACCTCGACTTCCGCGACGAGATCGAGCGCCAGGGCCGGGACGCGATCGAGGGCAAGTACCTCAACCTGTTCCAGATGTACGAGCGGATCACGGGCGACTCGCCGTTCGAGAAGCCGATGATGATCTACCCGGCGCCGCACTACACGATGGGCGGCCTCTGGGTCGACTACGAGCTGCAGACGACGGTGCAGGGCCTGTTCGCGATCGGCGAGGCCAACTTCTCCGACCACGGCGCCAACCGCCTCGGCGCCTCCGCGCTGATGCAGGCGCTCGCCGACGGGTACTTCATCGCGCCGCACACGGTGATGCACTACCTGGCGACGCAGCGCAAGCGCCCGCTCGACGTGGACCACGAGGCGTTCGAGGAGGCCGAGCAGGGCGTCCGCGCCCAGATCGACCGCCTGCTCGCCGCCCAGGGCACGAAGTCCCCGCAGGCGATCCACCGCGAGCTCGGCGAGATCATGCTCGACAAGTGCGGCATGCTCCGCACCCGCGAGGGCCTGCTCGAGGCGATCGAGCAGATCCGCGGCATCCGCGACCGCTTCTGGGACGAGGTCCGCGTCGACGGCACGTCCGACGAGTTCAACCCGACGCTCGAGTACGCCGGCCGCCTGGCCGACTTCATCGAGCTTTCCGAGCTCATGTGCGAGGACGCGCTCCGGCGCGAGGAGTCCTGCGGCGGCCACTTCCGCGGGGAGCACGAGACGGAGGACGGCGAGGCGCTCCGTCACGACGACGAGTTCGCCGTCGTGACCGCCTGGCAGTACCCGGAGGAGGGCCTGGACGCCGGCGCGTTCGAGCCCCACGACGAACCCCTCGTGTTCAACGAGGTCAAGCTCGCGACGAGGAGCTACAAGTGAACTTCCAGCTCGAGATCTGGCGCCAGGACTCCCGGGACGCCCCGGGACACTTCGAGACGAAGCACGTCGAGGACGTCGACCCCGAGGCCTCGTTCCTCGAGATGCTCGACACGCTCAACGAGGACCTCGTCGCGAAGGGCGGCCGCACGGTCGCGTTCGACAGCGACTGCCGCGAGGGCATCTGCGGCACCTGCGCGCTGACCATCAACGGCATGCCGCACGGGCCCAACCAGGTCACGACCTGCCAGACCTACATGCGCGACTTCGAGGACGGGTCGACGATCACCGTCGAGCCGTTCCGCTCCAACGCGTTCCCGGCCGTGCGCGACCTGGCGGTCGACCGCGGCGCGCTCGACCGCATCATCCAGGCCGGCGGCTACGTCTCCGTCACCACGGGCCCGCAGCCGGATCCGAACGCGCAGCCCGTCACGCCCGAGACCCACCAGACGGTCATGGACGCGGCGATCTGCATCGGCTGCGGCGCGTGCGTCGCCGCGTGCCCCAACGGCGCGGCGATGCTCTTCACCGGCGCGAAGCTGACGCACCTCAACAACCTGCCGCAGGGCCAGCCCGAGCGCGACGAGCGCTCGCGGAACATGGTCCTGCAGATGGACGAGGAGGGCTTCGGCGGCTGCACGAACTACGGCGAGTGCTCCCGCGTCTGCCCGCAGGACATCGGCATCGACGTCATCGGCATGCTCTACCGCGAGTACCGCCGCTCGTCGCGCACGAAGAAGAAGGCGCACCCGAAGAAGATGGTCGCCCAGTAGGGACGACACCCCGGGGCCTCGCGCCCCGGGTCGGCCGGTCCGATCGGCCGGTCCTTGCGGCCGCGACCACCTGCCGGGACGGTCGGGCCCGCGCCGCGCAGGTCGGCGGCCCGGACCGCGGGCCCCGCGCTGCGGCGCCCCGCCGTCCCGCTAGGCGCGGACCTCGGCGCCGGGCAGCGCCTCGGCGAGCGCCTCGCGGACGCCCTTGAACGTCACGAGGCCGTGCATCACGCGCTGCTCGTCGACGACGGGCAGCCCGCCCAGGCGTCGGAGCTCCGCGCTCTGCAGCAGGTCGTCCAGCGCGGCGTCCGGGGCCACCCGCGGCGCGTCGGACTCCACGAGCTCCGAGACGCGCACCCCGGGCCGCCCGGCGTCCAGCTCGCCCCGCACGCGGTCGGCCGTGACGATGCCGCGGTAGTAGCCGTCGGCGTCGAGGACCGCGGCCCACGGCGCGTCGAACGGGCGCAGCGTCTCGTGCTCCGCGTCGAGGACGGTGGCGTCCTCCGGCAGCCACGGCGGCTGGGTGTCCATGATGTCGGTGGCGGTGACCTCGTGGAGCTGCTCGCTGATCGCGCTCGTCATCACCGCCGCCTTGGCGGCGCTCGCGATGAACCACGCGAGGATGAGGTACCAGATGCCGCCGAGCGAGTCGCCCTGCATGAGCTCGTAGACGCCGAAGGCACCGAGCAGGATCGCGAAGCCGCGCCCGAGCATCCCGGCCGCGACCGTGGCCTTCTGCCGGTTGCCGGTGATCTTCCACGCGACCGCGCGCGCGAGGCGGCCGCCGTCGAGCGGGAAGGCGGGGATGATGTTGAAGACGAACAGGGCGCCGTTGATGAAGGTCAGCCAGCCCACGACGGCGAGCCCGGCGGACACCTCGACGTCCGCGCTCGACGGGACCCACACGGCGTCGAAGAGCTCGTCGGGCGAGCCCATCAGCAGGCCCACGCCGAGCCCGACGACGAACAGGAGGAGCGTGACGAGCGGCCCGGCGCCGGCGACGACGAACTCCTCGCGGGGCGAGCGCGAGTCGCGGCTGAGGCGCGCGACGCCGCCGAGCAGCCAGAGCTCGATGCCCTGCGTCTCGATGCCGAAGCGGCGGGCCGCCAGCGCGTGGCCGAGCTCGTGGGCGACGAGCGAGACGAAGAAGATGAGCGCCGCCGCGACCGCCAAGGCGTAGGCCACCGTCGGCGAGGCGTCCGGCAGGATCACGTCGAAGCGCCCGCCGAGCAGCACGATCATCAGGAGCAGCGCCAGGAACCAGCTCGGGTTGACGCCGATGCGGATGCCGAAGATCGTCGCGAGCGGCACGGTGCGCGGGGTGGTCATGCGGGCCCCATGGTCGCAGGTCGGCGGCGCGCCCCGGCGCGGGCGTCCGGCGGTGGAGGCTGCTCCGTGCGCGCGATCACTAGCATCGCGCGGACCGGGTGCGCCGCGGCGTCACCCCGCACCACATCGTCCTCGCAACGCCGCAGGAGAGAACATGACCCAGTCGCCCGTCAACGTCACCGTCACCGGGGCCGCCGGACAGATCGGCTACGCGCTGCTCTTCCGGATCGCCAGCGGCCACCTGCTCGGCCCCGACACCCCGGTCAACCTGCGGCTCCTCGAGATCCCGCCGGCGGTCAAGGCGGCCGAGGGCACCGCGATGGAGCTCGACGACTGCGCGTTCCCGCTCCTGAACTCGATCGAGGTCACGGACGACGCGAACAAGGCGTTCGACGGCGCGAACGTCGCGCTGCTCGTCGGCGCCCGCCCGCGTGGTCCGGGCATGGAGCGCGGCGACCTGCTCGAGGCCAACGGCGGCATCTTCAAGCCCCAGGGCGAGGCCATCAACGAGGGCGCCGCGGACGACATCCGCGTCCTCGTCGTCGGCAACCCGGCGAACACCAACGCCCTCATCGCCCAGGCCCACGCGCCGGACGTCCCGGCCGGCCGCTTCACCGCCATGACGCGCCTGGACCACAACCGCGCGATCTCGCAGCTCGCGCAGAAGCTCCAGGTCTCGGTCACCGAGATCAAGAAGCTGACGATCTGGGGCAACCACTCCGCCACGCAGTACCCGGACCTCTTCCACGCCGAGGTGGGCGGCAAGAACGCCGCCGAGGCCGTGGGCGACCAGGACTGGCTCGAGAACACGTTCATCCCGACGGTCGCCAAGCGCGGCGCCGCGATCATCGACGCCCGCGGCGCCTCGTCGGCCGCCTCGGCCGCCAACGCGGCGATCGACCACGTCCACACGTGGGTCAACGGCACGGCCGAGGGCGACTGGACCTCCATGGCGATCCCGTCCGACGGCTCCTACGGCGTCCCGGAGGGCCTCATCTCGTCCTTCCCGGTCACCTGCTCCGGCGGCGAGTACTCCATCGTCCAGGGCCTCGAGATCGACGACTTCTCGCAGTCCAGGATCGACGCGACGGTGAAGGAGCTCTCCGAGGAGCGCGACACCGTCAAGCAGCTCGGCCTGATCTAGCGGGCGGCACCGGGCCCCGCGCCCGGCCGGGAACGACGAAGGGCCGGCGATCTCGCCGGCCCTTCGTCGTTGCCCCCCGAGGGCGACGCTCCGTCAGGCGGCGTCCTTGGGGTACCAGAGGCGTTCCTTCTTCTCGATCAGGCCCTGCTCCTCGAGGCCCGGGAGGATCCGGTAGGCGTAGTTGGGGTGCACGCCGATGCGGCGCGCGACCTCGGCGGCTCCGAGGCCCGGCTCCTGGCGCAGGAGGGCCAGCGCCTGCCGTGAACGCTCGCCGCTGCCGCGGGGGCGACCGGCGCTGCGGGAGCCGCTGCTCTTCTCGCTCCCCCGGCTGCTCGAGCCGCTCGAGCTGTCGACGCCGTCGAGCGCGTCGAGGGCGCGCTGCAGCCGGTCGTGCTCGGCGATCAACGGTGCGAGCTCGTCCAGGCGGGCCTGGATCTCGTCGCGCTTCTCCGTGAGGAAGTCGGACATGGGGTCCTCGATGGTGGGTGTTCCGGCGCGGGGCATGGGCACAGGGCCTCCGCCCACGCACCACGACGGCGTCAGCCTACTCCACCGCACGGACGTGTGGGTGTGGGGCCCGCGTGTGTGCGGACCACCTCACCTCCCGGCGTCGAGCATGACGGCGCGCCGGGTGTGGGGAACACCATCGTTCCCCGGTCGTGGAACGGTGGTTCCCGGATGGTCCGCCGGCACACCACCGCCCGGGGAGGCGGTGGCCGTGGCCCGGCGCTCGGGCCTCGCACCCGGATGCCGGGCAGGTCCGCCCGTCGGGGTCGGTCCTGCCCGACCGACCGTCACGGGGGCGGATCGGCCGGCCGGGAGCAGGGCCCCGCGCGCCTCAGTCCGCGACGAGCAGCGCCCGCAGGCGCTCGAGCGAGGCGTTGGCCTCCCGCTCGGGCACCCCACCCATCAGCGCCTTCGACGCGACCCGGCCCAGCAGGCCCATCGGCGGGGTGAAGTCGTTGGTGTAGTGGAAGCGGGTGCCACCGTTCACCTCCTCCAACCGGTACTCGATGAAGGCGTTGGCCCGTGCGGGACCCTTGCCCTTCCAAGTGGCCAACCCGGGCGGGTCCACCTCGTCGAGCTCCCACGAGACGGTGACCGGGGCACCACGGATGGACATCCGCTGCTCCATGGAGAACCCCTTGCGCGGGGCGCCCTCGTCCGCCGACAGGAGCTCGCGGTGGATCGTCACCCACCGCTCGAGGCCGTGCGGGTCCATCACGAGGTCCCACACGCGCTGACGGGGGACGGGGATGTCGATCGTGGCCACGACGGCGGTCATGGA
>WLOB01000313.1 GCA_009699505.1 Actinomycetota bacterium
GGGGTCGGACGCCGAGGGTCGCCGCCCACAGGTCGTCGCGCGCCAGCAGGTCGCCCTCGAGCCCGCCCATGAGCGGCAGGATCAGCTCGGCGTCCTCGCCGGCGAGCACGGACGCGACCCGCCCGAAGATCGGCGTGGAGTTGATCGGCACGCCGATGCTCGGGCGCCGCACCATCATCAGGTCGCGGATGCGCTCCAGGAGCTCGCCGTAGGTGACGACGTCCGGGCCCGCGACGTCGAGCGAGAGGTGCTCCCCGTCGGCCGCCGGCGTGCCCGCGGAGGCCAGGAGCGCGGCGACGACGTCGCGCTCGTCGATGGGCTGGGTCCGGTACTTCCGCCACGGCGGCAGGAGGAGGACCGGGAGGCGCTCGACGAGGTGGACCAGGAACCGGAAGGACCGGGAGCCCGGGCCGATGGCGATCGAGGCGCGCAGGGCGACGGACTCCGGGGTCGCCGCCGCGACGGTCCGCTCGACCACGAGGCGGCTCTGCAGGTGCTGCGAGAGCGGTTGGTCCTCGTCGACCATGACGCCGAGGTAGACCGAGCGGCGCACGCCGGCGGCGGAGGCGGCCTCGGCGTAGCGCTCGGCCGACCGGCGCTCGCGCTCCTCGAACGGCACGCCGTCGTCCGACGCCTCCATGGAGTGCACGAGGTAGTAGGCGACGTCGACGCCGTCGAGCGCCTCGTCCAGGCCCTCTCCCGTCGTCATGTCGCCGCGCACCACCGGGACGTCGTGGGAGACGCGCGCGGGGTCCCGGGCGAAGGCGCGGACGTCGTGGCCCTCCGCGAGGAGGCGGGGGATCAGCGCCGATCCCGCGAACCCGCTGGCACCGGTGACGAGGATGCGCATCGGATCCATCATGGCGGACTACGCGCGCGGCCCGGGCGGCGGACGCACGGCCGCCCTGCGCCTGACCGGAGCGGGGGCGTGGGTCCGGGGCGGATCGCCGCCCCGGCGCCCGGACGAACCGTCAGGTTCGCCGCCGATCGTGCCGGTCCTGCAACGGACTGTGAACGAAAAGTGACCAACTAGCGGGAACAAGGGTCGCGCGGTCGGGGACGGTGTGGTTCTATGGCCCTCGTGCCGCAGGACGCCGTCCTGCGACGCACGAAGCCCACCTCTCTTCGGCACCGGTTGGACCGCGACAGCGGTCCCGGCGCCCCTGTGAACACCCCGTCCGGCGCTCGACCACGAGCGTCGAGCGGGCCCCTGCCCGCACCACCGTCAGCACCCGGAACCCCCCTTCGTGACCAGCCGTCCAGACGCCCGCACCCGCTCCCGCAGCACCGCCGCAGCCCCCAGCTGCGACGGCTGCTTCTTCCGTCGCCACATGCTGTGCGCGCTGGACCGCTCCGAGCCGTGCGCGACGTTCCGGCCCGACCGCGAGCAGGGGCTGCACCCGCCGCGGCAGATGTCCTTCGCCTTCCGTCCCGAGCGGACCACGGGCACGCCCTTCGCGTTCCCGAGCGCGGCCGAGCAGGCCCGCCGCTACGCCGCCTGACCCGCCGTCCGCCGGCCGTCCGCGGACCGACCCCCGACGGCCGGGCCTCCCGCTCCGGTCGCACTCCATCACGGGCGCGCACGCGTGAGGCATGCTCCTCCGGACGCCCTCCGTCGCGGCGGCCGGTTGGCCAGCCAGCCAGCCAGCCAGGTAGTATCCGTCGTGCCACCGCCGGGACGTCCGGCGGCCGCGACGCGGACGACGCGGCCTCACGCCGAGGCCCCGGGTGGCAGTCGAGCACGGCGAGCACAGGAGTTCTTCACATGGGCACCACCGAGGCGCTGGTCTTCGAGGCCATCCGCACCCCCCGAGGCAAGGGCAAGAGCAACGGCTCCCTGCACGGGACCAAGCCGGTCGACCTCGTCGTCGGCCTGATCGACGAGACGCTGGGCCGCAACGGCCAGCTCGATCCCAACAGCATCGACGACGTCATCCTCGGCGTCGTCTCGCCCGTCGGCGACCAGGGCGCCGACATCGCGAAGACCGCGGCGCTGAAGGCCGGTCTGCCGAACACGGTCGCCGGCGTCCAGCTCAACCGCTTCTGCGCGTCCGGCCTCGAGGCCGTCAACACCGCCGCCCAGAAGGTCGCCTCCGGCCTCGGCGACGACCTGATCCTCGCCGGCGGCGTCGAGTCGATGTCGCGCGTCCCGATGGGCTCCGACGGCGGCGCGTGGGCGATGGACCCCGAGACGAACTACGACACGCAGTTCGTCCCGCAGGGCATCGGCGCCGACCTCATCGCGACGGTCGAGGGCTTCAGCCGCGAGGACGTCGACGCGTTCGCCGCCCGCTCGCAGGAGCGCGCCGCCGCCGCCGAGGACGCCGGGTACTTCAAGGACTCCGTCGTCTCGGTCAAGGACCTCAACGAGCAGGTCGTGCTCGACCACGACGAGTTCATCCGCCGTGGCACCACGGTCGACAGCCTGGGCAAGCTCAAGCCGTCCTTCGCGATGATGGGCGACATGGGCGGCTTCGACGCCGTCGCGCTGCAGAAGTACCACTGGATCGAGGAGATCAACCACGTCCACCACGCCGGCAACTCGTCCGGCATCGTCGACGGCGCGTCCCTCCTGGCCATCGGCAACGCCGAGGCCGGCGAGCGCAACGGCCTCAAGCCGAAGGCCCGCATCCTCGCGACCGCTGTCTCCGGCGCGGACCCGACGATCATGCTGACGGCCCCCGGCCCGGCGTCGCGCAAGGCGCTGGCGAAGGCCGGCCTCAAGGCGTCCGACATGGACCTCATCGAGATCAACGAGGCCTTCGCGGCCGTCGCCCTGCGCCTGATCAAGGATCTCGACATCGATCCGGAGATCACGAACGTCAACGGCGGCTCGATCGCCATGGGCCACCCGCTCGGCGCGACCGGCGGCATGATCCTCGGCACGCTGATCGACGAGCTGCACCGTCGTGGCAAGCGCTACGGCCTGGCGACGCTCTGCGTCGGCGGCGGCATGGGCATCGCGACCGTCGTCGAGGCGATCTGAGCCCCGGCTCCGATCAGCCGTCACGAGAAGGAACGCACCCCATGAGCTTCACGAACACCATCCGCTGGGAGGACGCCGGCGACGGCGTCGTCAACCTCGTCCTGGACGACCCGAACCAGTCGGCCAACACGATGAACGCCGACTACACGGCGTCCATGCTGGCCGCCGTCGAGCGCCTCGAGGCCGAGAAGGACCAGATCTCGGGCGTCGTCATCACGTCCGCGAAGAAGACCTTCTTCGCCGGTGGCGACCTGAACGACCTGCTGAAGGCCACGAAGGCCGACGGCCCCGCCATCGCCGAGAACCTCGACAACGTCAAGGGGGCCCTGCGCCGCCTGGAGAAGCTGGGCAAGCCGGTCGTGGCCGCCATCGGCGGCGCCGCTCTGGGCGGTGGCCTCGAGATCGCCCTGGCCACGCACCACCGCGTCGTCGTCGACTCGCCGAAGATCCAGCTCGGCCTGCCCGAGGTGTCCCTCGGCCTGCTCCCGGGCGGCGGCGGCGTCACGCGCGTCATCCGCAAGCTCGGCATCGCCAACGGTCTGATGCAGGTCCTCCTGCAGGGCCAGCGCATGAAGCCCGGCAAGGCGCTCGAGGTCGGCATCGTCGACGAGCTCGTCGCCTCCCCGGACGACCTGCTCCCGGCCGCCAAGACGTTCATCGCCGCGAACCCCGAGGCCGTGCAGCCGTGGGACGTCAAGGGCTACAAGATCCCGGGCGGCACCCCGAGCAACCCGAAGCTGGCGGCGAACCTGCCGGCCTTCCCCTCGAACCTGCGCAAGCAGCTCAAGGGCGCCAACATGCCGGCGCCGAAGAGCATCATGGCCGCCGCCGTCGAGGGCGCCCAGGTCGACTTCGACACCGCCATCGCCATCGAGGGCCGCTACTTCGTGGACCTCGTCACCGGCCAGGTGGCGAAGAACATGATCCAGGCGTTCTTCTTCGACCTCCAGGCCGTCAACGGCCTGCGCGGTCGCGAGAAGGACCGCACGCCGTGGAAGGCGACGAAGGTCGTCGTCCTGGGCGCGGGCATGATGGGCGCGGGCATCGCGTACCAGTGCGCCAAGTCCGGCATCGAGGTCGTGCTGAAGGACGTCTCGCAGGAGGCGGCGGACCGCGGCAAGGGCTACTCCGAGAAGCTCGTCGCCAAGGGCATCGAGCGCGGCAAGGTGACGCAGGAGAAGGGCGACGCCCTCCTCGGCCGCATCACCGCCACGGACGACCCGTCCAAGGCGCAGGACGCGGACCTCGTCATCGAGGCCGTCTTCGAGGACCCGAAGGTCAAGGCGCAGGTCTTCGCCGAGATCGAGCCGTTCCTCAAGGGCGACGCCCTCCTGGGCTCGAACACCTCGACGCTGCCGATCACGGAGCTCGCCGAGGGCGTGTCCCGTCCGGACGACTTCATCGGCGTCCACTTCTTCTCGCCCGTCGACAAGATGCCGCTCGTCGAGCTCATCAAGGGCGACAAGACCACCGACGAGACGACGTCGCGCGCGCTGGACCTCGTCAAGCAGATCGGCAAGACGCCGATCGTCGTCAACGACTCGCGCGGCTTCTTCACCTCGCGCGTCATCGGCACGTTCATCAACGAGGGCATCTCGCTGCTGAAGGAGGGCGTCCCGGCCCGCTCGATCGAGCAGGCCAGCCTCCAGGCCGGCTACCCCGCCCCGGTCCTGCAGCTCTCGGACGAGCTGAACCTGAACCTCATGGCGAAGATCCGCAAGGCGTCGAAGGACGCCGCGGGCGACGCGTGGGTCGACCACCCCGCGTTCGGCGTCATCGACGACATGATCGACGCCGGCCGCGCGGGCCGCCTGGCGGGTGCCGGCTTCTACGAGTACGAGGACGGCAAGCGCCTCGGCCTCTGGAAGGGCCTGAAGGACAAGTACGGCGCCCAGGACATCTCGGGCGACACGGACCCGGCGACGCTGTCGCTCGTCGAGTACGAGGAGCGCATGCTCTTCGTCGAGGCCATCGAGACGGTTAAGTGCCTCGACGAGGGCGTCCTCGAGACGGTCTCCGACGCGAACATCGGCTCGATCTTCGGCATCGGGTTCCCGGCCTGGACCGGCGGCGTGCTGCAGTACATCAACGGCTACACGCCGGCCGGCTCCGACGAGGCCACCGGCCCCGCCGGGTTCGTCGCCCGCGCGAACGAGCTCGCCGCGAAGTACGGCGAGCGCTTCACGCCCCCGGCGTCGCTGGTCGCGAAGGCCGAGGCCGGCGAGACCTACACGGACGACTCCGTCCTCGCCAAGGCGTAGGCCGGCGGCGCCCCCGGGCGCCGCCACCCGTTCGACGGCCCGCCATCGGCGGGCCGTCGTCGTTGACACGTCGTGCGCCGCGCCACGTCGTGCGCGTGCCGTCCCTAGACTGGACGGATCTTGCTGAGGGCTCAGTCGTGCGCGTGA
>WLOB01000314.1 GCA_009699505.1 Actinomycetota bacterium
GGCTCAGCGCTTGATCTTGACCTTGATCGTCCGCGTCACCGTGGTCTTCGACCCGTCGGCGTCCGTGAACGTGACCTTGAAGGAGATCCGCACGGAGCGTCCCGCCTTCAGCGCCCTGCGGCCCTTGGAGGTCGGCTTGAGCGTCACCTTGAGCGCGCCGGCCTTCTTCGCCGTCGCGGAGCCCGTGGCGACCGTGACCTTCTTCCTGCCCGTGCCCGTCGTGGCGGAGACGGAGACGCGGCCGGCGGCCGAGGGCGTCACCGACAGCGTGATCCGGCGGCCCTTGAGCGCGGCGGCCCGGGCGATCCTGACCGTGGCCTTCGCCGGCGTGGCCGGGGTGGGTGCCGGGACCGCGGGCCTCGGCGCGGGCGGGACGACGACCGGGACGCTCGGGACCGGGGCCGGGGCCGGCGTGGTCGGGGTCGGCGCCGGGGTCACCGGCGTGGTGGGCGTGCCACCGCCGCCCGTGCCGCCGCCGCCGGTCCCGCCGCCACCCGTTCCCGGGTTCACGACGGCCGACCGGTTCCAGGTCAGCTCCTTCTGCGCCGCCTGGGCGATCGCCAGGACGCTGCCGGCCGTGGCCGTCGTGCCGCTGACCGCGGGGAGGGCCTGGTAGCCGGCGGGCGCCAGCTCCTTCTGGCCGCCGCCGATGCTGAGGACGTACCCGAAGTAGTCCTTGACGCCGCGCGCCTGGCCCTGCGTGTACTCGGGCTTGCCGGCCGCGCGGCCGACGCCGGCCTTGGCCAGGTCCTCCCACACGAGCCCGTAGGTCAGCGCGCAGAGCGGGTAGTCCGCGGTCGACGCGCTGGCCGTGACGTCGAGCCAGCTCTGCTTGACCGTCGGCAGGCCGCCGGTGCCCGCGTCGGCGTACGTGACGTTCCGGCAGTTGGCGCCGGTGTTCGCCGTGCCCTTCGTGTCGCCCAGGGCGGGGCTCTGGAAGGCGCCGTCCTTGCGCTCGATGCGGACCCAGAAGGTGCTGTCGGTGTCGCTCGGCGTCGTGCCGGCGACGTCCGTGTCGTAGCCGCGGGAGCGGGCCGCGCCGAGGTCGGCGTAGCCGATGCCGCCGTTGGCGGTCTGCGTGCTCAGGAGGTCGAGCTGGGCGCCGGCGCCGTTCGTCGCCGGGCGCGCGACGGCCGTCGCGCTGCCGTCGGTGTTGTTCGGCCAGGCGGTGTTGCCGAGCGTGGCCGGGAAGTCCCCGGGCTTGATGTCGCGCAGGTAGTTCTTGAACGCGAACGTCGTGCCGGAGGAGTCGAAGCGGACGACGCGCTTGAAGACCTTCGCCTTGCAGGCGGCCGTGCCCGCGGCGTCGGCGCCCGTCATCGCGGGCAGGACGTCGCCCCAGGTCGTGAAGCCGGCGGCAGCGGCGAAGGCGCCCTCGAGGTTCGCCCGCGAGAGCTGGTGCGCCGCGTAGGGGACCGTGCAGCCGTCGGGCAGCTTGACGACCACGCCGACGGCGGACTGCGCGACCGGCACGGTGTAGAGGACGGCGTCGTCGGCGGTGCCGGCGGCGGCGTCGGGACCGTTGTTGGCGGCCGCGATCTGGGCGGCGCTCGGCGGCTCGTCGGCGGCGCCGAAGTGCACGGCCGTGTCGCGCACGCCGGCCACGCCGGCGGCCGTCGACGCGCCGAGGGCGTTGCGGCCGTCGCCCGAGCCACGGGGCTCGAACGTGACGGAGTTGCTCCCCGCGGTGGGCAGCTTGAAGGACGCGCAGCCGCCGTCGGCGGTCGTCGCGTAGCCGAAGCCGGTGGCCGTGGGATCGGCGGCGTCCGGGGCCAGGGCCCGTGCGCCCCAGGCGAGCTGGGCCGTGCGCTGGAACGACGCGCCGCGGCCGGCGATGCTGCTCGCGCCTTGGCACTGCGCCGAGAACGACGGGTCGAAGGCGGCGCCGGCTGACGCCGGGACGACCGCCAGCGCGCAGACCGCGCCGGTCGCGGCGGTGGCCGCGGCGGCGCCGATGCGCAGGGACGTGAAGGTCCTCATCGTGTGGTGCTCCTGAGAAGGGGTGGGACCCGGACGGCGGCGCCGCCAGGACACGGGCACTCTCGTGCGCGGCCCACAACACGACGTGAACATCACGTGGCCGAGTCGCACACATCTCGTGACGACGTTGACGCGACGGACCCCGCCGGAGGGACCGGGATCCCCCGTCGCCATGGGCGCTCCCGCCGTGCGGGAGGGGCCCCGGTGCCACCTCGGGCCGGCGCTCGACGTTCACGTGCGTCCGTCAACGGATGTCCGCTGACGCGGGTCGCCCTGTGAACAGTGGGTGAAACCGCCGGCGCGACCGCGACGCGGGGCCCACCCTGGGCTACGGTGCCCGGCGATGTTCACGCCGCCCGGCCCCGCGTCGCTCGTGGCCCTGGCCACGGCGGCCGCGCTCACCCTCCCCGCCGCCGCCGCGGCCCACGTGGGACCCGCCGCGACGATCGCCGGCCCGGACCCGGCGATCATCGACGTCGGCGGCGTCGCCATGGCCCCCGACGGCACCGGCGGGGTCGTCTTCCGTCGCACGGAGGCGGGCGCCCCGCACGTCTACGCCGCGCGCTACGACGGCGAGCGCTGGTCGGCGCCCCAGCGGGTGGACGCGGGGCAGCGGTTCACCTCGTCGTGGCCGCGGATCGGCGCGGCCGACGGCGGACGGCTCGTCGTCACGTGGGTGCAACAGGGGCCGCCGAACCAGGACTCGATGTACTCCGCGGCCCTCCCCCGCGGCGGCAGCCGGTTCCGGCCGCCGACGCTCGTCGACTTCACGATCGGCGACTCGCGGGCCGCGTTCCCGTCGCTCGCGATGGCGCCCAACGGCGACGCCCTCCTCGTGTACCAGCGCGTCACGTCGTTCTCGGACGCCCTCCTCGGCAACGACTACGTCAACAGCCAGGTGCGACTCTCGCGCTTCAACGGGAGCCGCTGGAGCGGACTGGGCGTGCCGGTCAACCGGATCCCGACCGCGCCGCTGCGCCGCCCGGACGCGCTGAACGCCCCGCGGGTGGCCATCGGCGCCGACGGGTCCGCGGTCGTCGCGTGGCAGGAGCCCGACGAGGCGCTGCAGGACCGGGTGTGGGCCCGGCGGATCTTCGGCCGCCGGCTCGGCGTGGTGCTCCCGGTGAGCCCGACCACCCTCGGCGGCGCGCCCGCCCGCGGCGCCGCCGACGCGCTCGACGTCGCGATCTCGTCGAACGGCCGCGCCGTCGTGGCCCTGCGCCAGCAGCCCGACCCCGCCGCCCGCGGCGAGCGCCCGCGGATCCTCGTCAACCAGCTCGACGAGCCCGAGAGCGGCGCCGGGCGGGCGTTCGGCGGGCCGCAGGTCGTGCCGGAGCCCGCGGGCGCCCCCGTCCCGGGCGCCCCGCGCGTGGCGATCGGCGGGCGCTTCGGCCTGCTGACGGGCTGGGCGGGCGGCGGCACGGGCGCGCTGGCCGTCGGCACGGGCGCCACCGCCCCCGCGTCCGTGGCGCTCGGCCCCGTCCCGGACGGTCCCCCGCCCGTGCTCGCGCAGGGCGTCGAGGGTCGCGGCACCGTCGCGGTCGCCTCGCCGGAGGGCGGCGGGCGCGTGGTGGTCTCCGAGCTCGCCGGCGCGGCCACGACCTCCTCCCAGGGCGTGTCCGGCCCCGTCGGCGGCCCCGTCACCGGCCTCGTCATGGCGGGTGCGGGCAACGGCAACGCGCTCGTCGCGTTCGCGCAGGGCGCCGCGGACGAGGGGCAGATCGCCGTCGCGCGCGTCGACGCGCCGCCCGTGCCGTTCGCGGTCGAGGTCCCGCCGGAGTGGACGAACGTGCGCCGCCCGCTCATCACCTGGCAGGCACCGCCGAACGACCCGCGGCCCCGGGACTACACGGTCCACGTCGACGGCCGGGTCGTCGCGCGCAAGGTCTACGACCGCGGGCTGCAGCTCCCCCTCGGCGCGCTGGCCGACGGGCCCCACCGGGTCACGGTGACGGCGCGCAGCCGCACCGGCGGCGGGCAGACCACGACGCCCGTCTCGACCTTCGCGACCGACCGTCGGCGCCCGCTCGTCACCGTGACCCGTCGCGGACGCCGGGTGCTCGTGCGGGTGACGGACCCCGGCGGCGGACGCCGCGCCTCCGGCGTCGCCGAGGGCGGGACGACCGTCGACTGGGGCGACGGCACGACCGACGACGGCCTGACGCGCCGCGCCGTGCACCGGTACGCGGACGGCGGGCCCTCCGGCGTGCTCGTCCGCGCGACGGACGACGCCGGCAACGTCACGACGCTGCGGCGCCGCCTGACGCTCCCCGGCCCGCGCAGGCCGGCGGAGAGGCCGGGCCCCGGCACGGACGCGCCCGCCGACGGCGGGGACGACACCGCGACGACCCGCACCGCCGCCCGGAGGGCCCACCGATGACGCTCCGTCGGCCCTCCCTCGCCGTCGTCCTGGGGGTCCTCGCGCTCCTCGTCGCCGGCGCGGCCGTCCTCTTCTCGGCCGCCGGCACGGGCACCGCGGCGCCCGGCCTCCGGGCGAGCACCGTCCCGCAGGCCCGCGGCGTCGTGCGCCTGGACCGCTCCGCGCGGTTCCCCGCGTCCGTCGTGCCCACCGTCGCGCGTGCCCGCACCGCGCTGCGCCTCGGCGGCCTGCGTGCCCAGGACGTGCTGCTGGGATGCCCGACGGGCGCCGCGGACCTCGGGACCTGGTGCCTGGACCGCGGGGTGCGCGGCGTCGCGCCGCACGCCGAGGCCGCACGGACCTGCGTCCGCCTCGGCGGGCGGCTGCCGACCGCGGCCCAGCTCGTGGGTGCCGCCGAGCGCCTGCGGCTGTCGGGACGTGCCGACGACCGCGACGCGAAGGCGCTCGTCGACCCGGCGGGCCGACGGGACCTGCGCGAGATGTCGGCCACCCTGGTGACGACGACCACCGGCAGCGCCGCCTCGGGGTCGTTCGCGAACACCGCCCCGACGACCCTCCAGTTCGTCACGGTCTACGACAACGGCAACGCGGGCGGCTTCGCCGGCGGCGTGCCGTCGGGCACCGCCGAGCGCTTCCGCTGCGCCTACGGGCGCCGGCAGCCCACCCCCGCGACGCCCTGAACGTGGCGCCCCCGCAGGCGCCCCGTGAAGGCGCTGTGAACAGCGCTGTTGGAAAGTCGTGAACACGACGTTGTTGACGGAGAACGGGTCCCGGGCTGCTCTATGGTGCCGACCGGCCCGGGGTCGGGCCGCTCCGTCCCCCCGCGGATCGCACCCCCTCCCCTGGACCCGGCGCCCCGCCGCCGGCTCCCCGAGCACCCCTCCCCGAACGATCTGCAGCGAGACCCCGTGAGCAACCCACGCCTGGCCGCTTCGAACAAGAAGCGCACGCCCACCCGCGAGGCCGCGACGTTCGTCGCCGACGTCGCCAC
>WLOB01000315.1 GCA_009699505.1 Actinomycetota bacterium
GCCCCCGAGGTCGCGGCCGGCCCGGCGATCCCGCCGGGGCTCCTCGGCAACCTGAAGTGGGCGGGGCTCGCCGCCGGCCTGATCGCGTTCTTCGTCCTGATCGGCCGGCACCTGCGCCGCCGCGAGCAGGAGGCGCTCGCCTCGCCGGTGTGGCTGACGGAGCTCGAGGCGCCGCGCTCCCTGCGCGACCTCGAGGCCGAGCGGCTGGCCGCCCAGGCCCGCATGGCCGCCCAGCCCGCGCTCGAGACCCCGGGGTCGCGGGTGCGGATGGAGGGCCTCGCGGACTCCGATCCCGGCGCCGTGGCCACGCAGGTCCGCCACTGGATGACGGAGGACTGAGATGGCCGTCACGACGACCTCCCCGCAGTTCGACGACGACGTCGAGACGGTCGACGCGCTCGCCGTCCCGACCGGCCCGCCGTCCATGGCCGTCCGCAAGCCGCTGAAGATCGCGGGCCGCCGCAAGGCCGCGATCCTCCTCGTCTCGCTCGGCGCCGAACGGGCCGCCGACGTCTTCCGGCACCTGCGCGACGAGGAGATCGAGGCGCTGTCGCTCGAGATGGCGAAGCTCGGCCAGGTGCCCGCGGAGCACGTCGAGGGCGTGTTCGAGGAGGCCGACGCGATGACCGTCGCGCTGCGCTCCTACGCCGAGGGCGGCGTCGACTTCGCCCGCGAGGTGCTCGAGCGCTCGCTGGGCGCCGACCGCGCCGAGGAGATCATCGGCCGCCTCGCGTCCGTCATCGAGAAGCGGCCGTTCGAGTTCCTGCGGCGCACGCCGCCGGAGCAGGTCGTCGCCTTCCTGCGCGCGGAGTCGCCGCAGACCCGCGCGCTTGTCATCGCCAACCTGCATGCGCGCCTCGCCGCCCAGGTGCTGTCGGTGCTCGACCCGGAGGAGCAGGCCGACATCGCCCTGCGCGTCGCTCGGATGAGCGAGACGAGCCCCGAGGTCGTCAAGCGGATCGAGGCCGTCGTGCGCGGCAAGCTCGCCAACGTCGTGGCCGCGGACCCGTCCGCCGCCGGTGGCGTGCAGGCGCTGGCCGACATCCTCAACCAGACGGACCGGCCGACGGAGCGCAACGTCCTCGACGCGCTCTCGGAGACCGACGCGGGCGTCGCCGAGGAGGTCCGCCGCCTCCTCTTCGTCTTCGAGGACGTCGCCGGCCTCGACGACCGCTCGATCCAGATGGTCCTCCGCGACGTGGACCAGCGCGACCTGGCGCTCGCCCTGCGCGGCGTCGACGACGCCGTCCAGGAGCGCATGCTGCAGAACCTCTCCCAGCGCGGCGCGCAGAACATCCGCGAGGAGATGGAGTTCATGCCGCCGCAGCTCAAGCGCGTCGTCGAGGAGGCCCAGGGGCGCATCGTCGCCGCGGTCCGCCGGCTCGAGGAGTCCGGCGCCCTCGTCATCGGCCGGGGCGACGGGACGGACGTCGTCTGATGGATCCCGCGACGTTCACCCCGGTCGACGTGCCGGCCGCCCTCGTCGACCTGCAGGGCGCGCTCCCGTGTCCCGGCGCACCCGCGGAGTTCTCCTTCGAGCCACTGGCCCCGTTCGAGGGCGTCGCGTCCCCGACGGGCCGCGTCGACCGTCCGGGTCGGGTGCGCCCGCGGTCGGCGGCCGAGACGCTCGCCGACGCGCAGGCCGAGGCCGAGCGCATCCGCGAGGACGCCCGGCTCGCCGGCTACGAGGCGGGGCGCGCCGCGGCGCTGCTGGAGGTGCGTGCCGAGCTCGAGCCCGCCGCCCGCGCGCTCGCCGACGCGCTGCGGCAGACCGCCGAGCAGGGCGACGCGCTGGCCGCCGCCCTCGAGCGCGAGGCCGTCGAGCTGGCGCTCGTCGTGGCCGAGAAGGTCGTCGCCGGTGCGGTGCAGGAGCGGCCCGAGCGCGTGATGGACGTCGTCACCGGGGCCCTGCGCGGCCTCGTCGAGCGTCGTCGCCTGACCGTCCTCGTGCACCCCGACGACGCGGAGCTCGTCCGCGAGCGGATCGGCGCGGTCACCCACGAGCTCGGCGGCGTGGAGCACTGCGAGGTGCAGGCCGAGCGGCGCGTCGCCCGCGGAGGGGCGCTCCTGCGCACCCCCGACGGCGAGCTCGACGTCCGGCTGGACGCGAAGCTCCGGCGCGCCGCCGACGTGCTGCGGGAGGTCCCGGCGTGAGCGACGCGGGCCGCCTCGGCGGTCGGCTGGACGCGCTGCGCGGGAGCGACCTGGACCTGGACGGCTCCGCGTCCCACTTGGCCCACCCGGACCGGGACGGTCCGGACGGCGGGACCGCGTCCGCGCCGGCCCGCCTGGGCGGCCGCCTCGACGCGCTGCGCGGCGCGGACCTCGCGTCGCGGCACGGGCGCGTGGTCGACGTCATCGGGCTCGTCGTCGAGGCGACCGGCCTGCGGGCCGAGGTGGGGGAGGTCTGCCTGATCCACACGGGGCGCTCGCGCGAGCCGCTGCAGGCCGAGGTCGTGGGCTTCCGCTCCGGCCGCACGCTGCTGATGCCGCTGGGCGAGCTGGCGGGCGTCGCGCCCGGCACCACGGTGTCCGGCACGGGCCAGCCCTTCCGCGTGGCCACCGGGCCCGAGCTGCTCGGCCGCGTCGTCGACGGCCTCGGCGCCCCGCTCGACGGGATGGCCCCCGTCAACGGCGTGCCGCGCTCGACCATCGCGCCGCCGCCCGACCCGCTCTCGCGCCCGCGCATCACGGAGCGGCTCGGCCTCGGGGTGCGCGCGATGGACGCGCTCGTGCCCTGCGGCGTCGGTCAGCGCATCGGCATCTTCGCCGGCTCCGGCGTCGGCAAGTCGTCCCTGCTCGGGATGATCGCCCGCAGCTCGAGCGCCGACATCAACGTCATCGCGCTCGTCGGCGAGCGCGGCCGCGAGGTGCGCGAGTTCGTCGAGCGGGACCTCGGCGACGCGCTCGGGCGGTCCGTCGTCGTCTGCGCCACGTCGGACCAGCCGGCGCTCGTCCGCATCCGCGCGGCCTACACCGCGACGGCGATCGCGGAGCACTTCCGCGACCAGGGCCGGCGGGTCGTCCTGATGATGGACTCCGTCACCCGCTTCGCGATGGCCCAGCGCGAGGTCGGCCTGGCGATCGGCGAGCCGCCCGCCACCCGCGGCTACACCCCGAGCGTCTTCGCGGCGCTGCCCAAGCTGCTCGAGCGCTCCGGCACCGCGCCGTCGGGCTCGATCACCGGCCTCTACACCGTGCTCGTCGACGGCGACGACATGAACGAGCCGATCGCCGACGCGGTGCGGTCGATCCTGGACGGCCACGTCGTCCTCTCCCGCGAGCTCGCGCACCGCAACCACTACCCGGCGATCGACGTCCTCCAGAGCGTCTCGCGCCTCGTCGGCGAGGTGACCACGCGGGAGGACCGTGCCGCCGCCGGCCTCGTGCGCAGCCTGATGGCGGACTTCAAGGACCGCGAGGACCTCATCGCCATCGGCGCCTACCAGGCGGGCAGCGACCCGCGGACGGACGCGGCGATCGCGATGCGCGAGCCGATCGAGGCGTTCCTGCGCCAGGCGCCGGACGAGCGCTCGACCGTCGAGGACGCCGACGGCGCGCTGCACGGCCTGGCGGCGCAGGCGGCGGGCGGCGTGGGCGCGAGCGGGCCGGCCGTGGCCGACGCCGGGGCCGTGCCGGCCGGGGTGGCCGGATGACGGCCGTGCGCTGCGTCCGGGGTGCGGGCGCGGTCGGTCGGGCGGGGACGTGCGGGGCGGGGGCGGATCGTCCGGTCCCGGATCCCGCTCGTCCTGCGGCGCGATCCGGGAGCACGTCGGACGGCGACGGCCGGGCGCACCGCCGCGTCCCCGACCGCGTGCGCCGCGCGAGCCCGATCCGGAGCACGTCGGCGGCGGCCGCCGGAGGCCGGGACCGGGCCGGCGCTCGTACGGGCGTCCGCCGCGCTGCACGTCGCCGTCCCCGGGCCGATCACGCGAGCGTGACCCAGGCCTTCCGATTCCGCCTCGAGCCCGTGCGCGCGCTGTCCGAGCGCCGCGAGACCGAGGCGCAGAGCGCCCTCGCCGCGGCGCTGGCCGACGAGACCGCCGCCCGCGCCCGCCTGGCCGACGCGGAGCAGGAGTCCCGCGCCGCGGTGCTCGGGCTGGGCAGCTGCATGCGCGGCGGGTCCGTGACCGGGGCGCAGCTGCGCGCGCAGGAGGCCTGGATCGGCCGGACGGCCGGGCGGTGCGAGTCGCTCGCGCTGGACGTCGACCGCCGCGTCACGGAGTCCGACGCCCGCCGCGGCGTGCTCACGGAGGCCGCCCGCGACCACGAGGTGCTCGAGCGCCTGCGCCTGAAGCGCGCCGCCGAGCACCGCGCCGAGCAGGCGCGGCAGGAGCAGGAGGCCCTCGACGAGATCGCGCTGGGCCTGCACCGCCGGAGGAGCGCGTGAGCATCGCCGAGGTCACGAGCCGCGTGGCCGAGCTGCAGGCGCTCGTCGCCCAGGCCACGGGCCGCACCGCGGTGCCCGCGCCGGCGACGGCACCGCTCGGCGCGACGGGCACGGCGACGACGGGGACCGGGACCGGCTCCGCGGCGAGCTTCGCCTCCGCCCTGACGACCGCGTCGGCGACGACCGCCGCCTCGGCGACGACGACCGCGTCCGCCGCGGTGCCGGCCGGCGTGCCGACGGGTGGTCCGGACGGCGGGCGCTACGCGGGGCTGATCCAGGCCGCGGCGCAGCGCCACGGCGTCGATCCGCAGATCTTCACGAACCTCGTCCGGCAGGAGTCCGGCTTCGACCCGACCGCCGGCAGCCCCGCCGGCGCGCGCGGCCTGTGCCAGCTCATGCCGGGCACCGCGCGGGCGCTCGGCGTCACGGACGTCACCGACCCCGCGCAGAGCCTCGAGGGCGGCGCGAAGTACCTGCGCCAGCAGCTCGACCGCTTCGGCGGGGACTACGAGAAGGCCCTGGCGGCCTACAACGCCGGTCCGGGCGCCGTCCAGCGCCACGGCGGCGTCCCGCCCTACGCCGAGACGCAGCACTACGTCAGCACCATCCTCGGGACGGCCCGCGCGTGAGCACCCCCGTCCGCCCCGTCGCGCCCCCGACCGTCCGCGCGCCGACGCCCGTGGCCGCCGTGCCCGCCCGCGGTCGCGACCGCGACGACTTCGCCCGGCTGCTCGACGACGCGGGGGACCGCGGCCGATCGTCCGGTCGGCCGGTGGCCCGCGACGCGCGCCCCGCGCCGTCGGTCGGCCCCGCGCCGTCCGACCTGCGCGACCGCGCCGCCGGGATCCCGGCACGCGGCGCGCTCCCGGGCGGCCGCACGCCCGGCCCCGGGACCGGACCGCTCGCCCGGCCGTACGACCTCGCCGCACCGACGGCGGACCGCCCGCGGACCGGCACCAC
>WLOB01000316.1 GCA_009699505.1 Actinomycetota bacterium
CACACGGACGACGACGGGGTCTTCGCGGCCGACCTCGGGGCGGGTGCGGTCGTCGCGCTCGTCGGGTCCGCCGCGGCGGTCCTGCTCGGCGGCGGGATCGCCCTGCGCGCGCGGTGGGCGGGGTACCCCGCGGCGGACGACCCCGCGTCGGGCCGCGGCGAGCCGTCCTAGCCCGGCAGGTCGCGCTCGTAGATCACGGACGACGAGACGTGGCCCAGCGCGTCGTAGAGCGACCGCGCGCGCCCGTTGTACGCCTGGGTCTGCCAGTGGAGCTTCGTCGCCCCGCGCCGCGCCGCCTCCGCGGCCACCTCCTCCACCAGGTCCCGCGCGACGTCGCCGCCCCGGGCGGACGGCTCGACGAAGAGGTCCTCGAGGTAGCAGTACCCCCCGGTCGACCAGGTCGACGGGTGCAGCACGGCGTGGGCCAGCCCGACCGGCGCGTCGCCCTCGTCGCAGGCCACGAGGGCGAAGAGGCCACCCGTCCCGGCGCACAGCCGGCGGAAGGTCTCGGCGGTCACGTCCGGCGCGAGGTCCTCGCGGTAGAAGCGCAGGTAGCCGGCCCAGAGGACGGCCCACGCCCGGTGGTCGTCTGGGCGGAGCGGACGGACCGTCGCGGCTGTGGGCACGCCGCCCACGGTAGCGCCGGGCGCCCGGGCCGGGAAGCGGCCGCCGGCGCGGCGGTAGGCTTGACGCGTCCCGACCGGGAGGCGTCCCGGTCGCACCGGAGCCGCGCATGCCTACCCACCTTCGTTCCCACCCGGGCTCCCCCGTCGTCCGCCCCGCCATCGCGAGCCGCCGGTGAGCCCCTGGGAGGACGACGACGACGAGGAGCTGCGGCCCCTCAAGCCGTTCCGGCCCGCGATCCCCCGGGCCGGCCACGACGGCGGCGCGTCCCGCCCGCGGACGCCGCGCCCGGCCCCGGGCACCCGCGACCCCGACGGTCCCCGCGGGCCGACCACGGGCGGCGGCGGTCCCCGCGAGCCGCGCCCGTCCGGCCCGGGCGGGACGGCCGCCGACGGCCCGCCGCTGGGCTGGACCCCGTCCCGGCAGGCGCTCGTCGCCGGCGTCGGCGCGGTCGTCCTGCTGCTCGTCGTCCTGCTCGTCTCGTCCTGCCGCTCCGGGGACTCCGCGCGCACCGCGGAGCAGGAGGTCGTCGACCGGTACCTCGCGGCGTACGCCGCGCGCGACTACGCGTCGATGTTCGCCGAGATCGACTCGGACGCGCAGCGGGTCTACCCCGTCAAGCGCTTCGCGGGGCTCAACCGCGACACGTACCGGCTCGCGACCGGCACCGCGATCACGACGGGGACGCCCAGGCGCTCCGGCCGCGAGTTCACCGTCCCGGTGAGCACGGAGACGCGGCTCTTCGGCACGATCGAGTCCGAGCTCCGCCTGCGCCTCCTGGGCTCGGGCGACGACGCCCGCATCGCGTGGTCGCGGAACCTCGCGTGGCCGGGCCTGGGGACGGGCGAGCGCCTGACGCGCACCGCGCGGATGCCGCCCCGCGGCACGATCCTCTTCCGCGACGGCGCGACGCCGATCGCGAAGGGCGAGTCGCGCAGCTCGACCGTCCCGGGCGAGGTCGTCGGGGCGATCCGCGGCGAGCTGGGCGCGATCCCCGCCGCCCAGCGCCGGCGCTACGCCGAGCGCGGGATCCCCGCGACCACGAAGGTCGGCAGGAACGGCCTCGAGCGGCTCCTGGACGACCGTCTCCTGGGACGCCCCGGCCTGACGCTGAAGGCCGGCTCGCGCGTCGTCGGCCGCCAACGACCGAAGCAGGCCCGCGCGGTGATCTCCTCGCTCTCGCTCCCCGCGACGCAGGCCGCCGTCACGGCACAGGCCTCCGCGCCGTCCGGCGGCGGGCTGTTCGCGATGGACGCGCGCACCGGCGAGGTGCTGGCGTTCTCGGGCAACGCGTGGTCCGCGGCCCGCGCGCCCGGGTCGACGATGAAGATCGTCACCGCCGCCGCCGGCCTGGCGGAGAACGCGACGACGACCGGGACGGACTACCCCGTGCAGACCTCGGCGCTCGGGATCCAGAACGCGGACGGCGAGTCCTGCGGCGGCACGCTCGTCGAGGCGTTCGCCCGGTCCTGCAACTCCGTCTTCGCGCCGCTGGCCGTCGACGTCGGCTCCTCCCCGTTCGTGGCGATGGCCGAGGCGTTCGGCTTCAACGCGGCCCCGCCCGTCCCCGGCGCGGCGCGGAGCACGATCCCCGACGACCTCGACGACGGCGACCTCGCGCTCTCGGGCATCGGCCAGGCGAAGGTCACCGCCACGCCGCTCCAGGTCGCGCTGCTCGCCGCGACCGTCGCCGCCGACGGCCGCCGGCCCGCCCCGACGTTCGTCCGCACGGACGCCGACGCGAAGACCCGCGAGGTCCTCGAGCCGGGCGTCGCCTCGGACCTGCGGACGATGATGGAGGCCGTCGTCACGGAGGGCACGGGCCGCGCGGCCGCGATCCCGGGCGTCGACGTGGCGGGCAAGACCGGCACCGCCGAGGTCCGCACGACCCAGGGCCCGGCCTGCCGCGACGGCTCCGCGACCGGCGGCGACGACGCCCCGTCCGCGGACGACGGCGGCTCCGAGGGCGCCTCGTACCGGCGGGGCGACCGCGCGGTCCTGCGGCCGGCCGCGGCGACCCTGGCCCAGTCGACGACGCCCGGCGGCGCGGACCCCGACGACCTCGACGAGCCCGACGACGAGGACGCCCCGGACGACGGGACGAGCACGGACACGACGCCCGCGGACCCGACGACGACCCCGGACGCCTTCCCGTCCTCCCCCGCGCCGACCGCGCCGTCCGACGACGCGCCGACGATCTGCGACCCGTCCGACTCGACGGACACGGACGCCTGGATGGCGGCGTTCGCGCCGACGACCGGCGGCTCCCAGGACCCGGTGGCCGTCGGCGTGCTGCGCCGGGGCGACGGCCAGGGCGGCGCGACCGCGGCGCCCGTCGCGCGCGCCGTGCTCGAGGCGCTGCTGCGCCGCTAGGCGGTCCGCCGTGCGGGGGGCGCTGCTGCGCCGGCGGCTGCGCCACGGGCGCGGCCCGTCGCCGGGCGACTCG
This sequence comes from Actinomycetota bacterium, assembly GCA_009699505.1. Taxonomy (GTDB): domain Bacteria; phylum Actinomycetota; class Thermoleophilia; order Solirubrobacterales; family Solirubrobacteraceae; genus Patulibacter. The sequence continues at coordinate 3,071 of WLOB01000316.1, forward strand.
TCGCGCGGGCCGCGCTGGAGGCGCTGCCGCGCCGCAGGGCGGTCCGTCGCGCGGGCCGCGCCGGAAGCCCAGGTGCGTCGCGGACACGGCCCGTCGTCGCGGGTCCGGCGACCGTCGACGGGCGCCGCCGGTGCGCCGCAGGACGCTCCGGTGCCGGAGCGCGGTGCCGGTCGATGCGGGCGAAGGGACTCGAACCCCCACGGCTTGCGCCACGGGCACCTAAAGCCCGCGTGTCTACCAATTCCACCACGCCCGCTCGGCGCGTTCCGACCGGTGGTCCGAAACGCGCCCGGACCACCGCCGTGCAGTGTAGGCTGCTCGGCGTCATGGCGCGAAACGTGGAGCTCGACTACCCAAACCGCGACAAGGCGTCGAGCAAGGTGATGCGCCTCGTCGTGGTCGTCGCGCTCATCGTCTCGTCGGTGCTGATCGGCATCGTGTCCGTCCGCGGGTGGGACCTGATGCAGGAGGCCAAGACGCTGAACATCGCGTTCATCGCGATCAACGTCATCTTCATCGTCCAGGTGCTGCGCTGGAGCCGCGGGGTGCTGCCGATGGCCGCCGGCATCGCCGCCTTCGTCGCCATCTTCTCCGGCGTCTCGATCACCTCGTGGTACCAGCGCGACGCGCCCGGCTACGCGGACGCGGCCCTGTCGGCCGACCTCGGGTTCCTCACGACCCTGATCTTCGCGATGCAGATCGTCGTCATCGTCGTGACGATCACCGCCTTCTCGCAGAACTGGCAGGAGGAGGTCGAGCGCACGGTGCCCGACGCCTCCGGCCCGTCGCGCGGCGGCTCGCAGGACCCCGTCACCGCCTGAGCGGCCCCCCACGGGTGCGCCCCGCCGGCCGTCGGAGGCCCGTCGCGGGCCTCCCGCGGCGACACGACCGGCACCCGTCCCAGGCCCTACGATGCCGGGGCGGTCCACCTGCCCGGGTGGCGGAACGGTAGACGCGGCGGACTCAAAATTCGCTTCCGGCAACGGAGTGAGGGTTCGAATCCCTCCCCGGGTACCTCTCGAGACCCCCGCACCCGCGGGGGTCTCGTCGTCCCGCGGTCGATCCGGTCGGCTCAGGCGCCGGGATCGACGAGCGCGAGCAGCTCGCCCGCGATCTCCGCGGGCGCCACGAGCTTGCCGTCGCCCATCGGTCCGTGCCCGATGATCGTCCGGACCTCGTAGCCCAGCGCGGCGACGATGACCTCGCCCGCCGCTGTGTCCCACGCCTTGACGCCGTACTCGTAGAACGCGTCCGTGCGACCGCCGGCGACCCACACGACGTCGAGGGCGGCGGCGCCGGCCCGCCGGACGTCGCGGACGCCCGGCAGGACGCGGGCGAGGATCCCGGCCTGGATCTCGCGGACCGCCGGGTCGTAGCCGAAGCCCGTGGCGACGAGCGCGTGCCCGAGGCCGCCGTCCGGGGCCGTGGCGCGGGGCAGCGGCGCGCCGTTCAGCGTCGCGCGCCCGTCGGCGGCGCCGGCCCAGAGCTCCTGGCGGCCCGGGTCGTAGACCACGCCGACGAGGCCCTCGCAGGCGACGCTGACGCACCACTGCGGGTTGCCGTAGAGGTAGTTCACCGTGCCGTCGAGCGGGTCGACGATCCACCGGCGCCCGGTGCTGCCGAGGACGTCGTCGCCCTCCTCCCCGACGATCCCGTCGTCCGGGACCCGGCGGGCGAGGACGGCGCGGATGGCCTCCTCGGCCGCGACGTCCGCCTCGGACACCGGGTCGGTCGCCGTGGACTTCGTGTCGATCCGCAGCGCCGCGAGGTCCCCGGCACGGGCGGTCAGCTCGGCGGCCGCGGCGCGCGCGGCCTCCTCGGCGACGGACAGCAGGTCGTCGAGCACGGCGGTGTCCGGCACGGAGGTCATGACCCCATCGTGGTGGATCGCCGCCCCCGGGGCGTTGCCGAGGCGTGGCGTCCGTCGATCGCGGTCGGCGCCGTCCGATCCCGTGCGTCGACCCGGGAGCTCGGCGCACCGCACCCCGGGGCCTGCACGACGTCGATCTCGTCGCTCGCCGGCCCGCGAGGCCGACGGAGCGCGCTCCCGGCACGCCGGACGTCGATCTCGGCCTCCACTGGCCGACGAGGTCGACGAAGTGCACTCCAGGCACGCCGGACGTCGATCTCGATGCGGGCCGGCCGACGAGGTCGACGGAGCGCACCCCCGGCACGCCGGACGTCGATCTCGTCGCTCGCCGGCCCGCGAGGCCGACGGAGCGCGCTCCCGGCACGCCGGACGTCGATCTCGGCCTCCACCGGC
>WLOB01000317.1 GCA_009699505.1 Actinomycetota bacterium
CAGGCCGAGCAGTCCGCCGAGGATCCAGGCGCTCGTGCCGTTCAGGCCGTCGAGCCAGTCGGTGATCGTCGTCATGAGCGACGCGATCGGCGAGCCGATGACGGCGATCATGAGGATGCCGACGATCGTCACGGAGACGAGCGGGACGACGACGGTCGGCATGATGCCGCGGACGTTCTTGTGCACCGGGATCCGGTTGATCGCCAGCACGACGGCACCGGCCAGCAGACCCGCGATCAGGCCGCCGAGGAAGCCGGCGTTGATCGACACGGCGAGCAGGCCGCCGACGATGCCGGGGACGAGGCCCTGGCGGTCGGCCATGCCGTAGGCGATGTAGCCCGCGAGGATCGGGACGAGCATCGAGAACGCGGTCGTGCCGATCTTGAAGAGCACGCCGGCGATGCCGACCTGGCCCCAGATCTCGGTGATGTCCGTGATCTCCTTGTACGTCTGCCCGTCGAACGTGCCGCCGTTCACCTGCGAGGCGATCTCCGGTCCGCCGACGAGGAACGCGATGGCGATGAGCAGGCCGCCGGCCGCGACGAACGGGATCATGTAGCTGACGCCCGTCATCAGCCAGGTGCGCAGGAGCGCGCCGGGGCCGGGCTTGTAGCCGGGCGCGACGACGGAGGCCATCGCCGGGTTGGCCTGCAGCGTTCCGGAGGTGTCGAGCCGGGCCGCGGGATCGACCGTCGGCTTGGCGGCGACGGCCGCCTCGGCCTCGGAGAGCATCCCGTTCGCGTCGTTGATGCCGCGCTTGACGGGGCCCTCGACGATCGGCAGGTGCGCGAAGCGCTCGCGGCCCTTCACGCCGATGTCGGCGGCGAAGATCGCCACGTCGGCGTTCTGGAGCTCCTCGGCGGACAGCGGCGTGGAGCCCGCGGAGCCCTGGGTCTCGACGACGATCTCGTGGCCCGCGGCCTTCGCGGCGACCTCGAGCGACTCGGCCGCCATGTAGGTGTGGGCGATGCCCGTGGGGCACGCGGTGATCGCGACGATGCGCATCAGACGGAGACCGCGTCGTTGATGACGGCGGCGGCGGAGGCGGCGTCCGGCGCCTGGCGCAGTCCGTCCTTGAACTCCGCGTGGATCAGCTTGCGGGCCAGCGCGCCGAGAATTTTCATGTGGTCCGCGCCGGCGCCGTCGGGGGCGGCGATGAGGAAGATCAGCGTCGCCGGGCCGTCGTCGGCGCCGAAGTCGACGCCCGCGGCGCTGCGGCCGAAGGCGACGCTCGCCTGCGCGACGTGGGCGGAGCGGGCGTGCGGGATGCCGATGCCGCCCTCGAGGCCGGTGGCCATCTGCTCCTCGCGGGCGCGGACGTCGGCGAGGAACCCGTCCTTGTCCGTGACGCGGCCGGAGGTGGCGAGGCGCTCGGCGAGGATCGTGGTGGCCTGCGTGCTGTCGATCCCTGCGGGGAGCTCGAGCTCGACGAGGTCGGCGGTGGTGATGGTCATCGGCGGGGCCCTTCGGTGATCGGTGTGGACTGCGCGGTGTGGTGCGACGACGCGGGCGGGCCGGTCGTGACGGTGGGGGCCGCGGCGAGCGCGGCGGTGGTCGGCGTCGGGGCGACGGCGACCTCCTCCAGCGGGCGGTCGCGGTCGACGGCCGGGTGGATCCGGACGCCCTCGGGGTGCAGGTCGGCGGGCCGCGGCATGCGACTGCCGGGCAGGGACGCGGCGCCGGCGCCCCACGCGAGGGCGGCGGTCAGCGCGGCGGCGGGGTCGGCGTCGCCGTCCGGGCCGCCGGCGAGCTCGGTCGCGGCGAGGTAGCCGGCGAGCATCGCGTCGCCCGCGCCGACGGAGCTGGCGGGCACGATCGGCGGCGGCTCGCCGTGGACCGGTCCGTCGGCGTCGACGAGGACGGCGCCGTCGGGGCCGGCGCTCGCCAGGACGGTCCGGGGACCGCGGGCCCGCAGCTCCGCGGCGGCGTCGGCCAGGTCGCCGAGGGTGCGGAGGTCGCGGCCGAGGACCTCGGCGAGCTCGTGCACGTTGGGCTTGACCAGGTCGGGACCGGCGGCCAGGCCGAGGTCGAACGCCGCGCCGCTCGAGTCGAGCGCGACCCGCGCGCCCAGCGCCTGCAGCGGACCGATGAGGCTCGCGTAGAAGTCGGGCGCGAGGCCCTTGGGCAGGCTGCCGGCCAGGACGACCCAGCTGGCCGATCCGGCGGCGGCGAGGATCGCGGCGCGCAGCGCGTCGACCTCGTCGGCGGAGAGGACGGGACCGGCGGCGTTGACCTTCGTCAGCGTGCCGTCGGGCTCGACGATGCCGACGTTGGAGCGCGTGGCGCCCGTGAGCGGCACCTCGACCGGCTCGACGCCGTGGTCGCCGCGCAGGAGCGCGAGCAGGTCGGCGCCGGCGCTGCCGCCGAGCGGCAGGATCGCGCGGGTCGGGACCCCACCGCCGGCGAGGGCGCGCGAGACGTTCAGGCCCTTGCCGCCGGCGTCGTGGCGCTCGGCGGTCGCGCGGAGGACCTCGCCGCGGCGCAGCTCGTCGACGTGCAGGGCGACGTCGAGGGAGGGGTTCGGGGTGACGGTGACGATCATGCGCGCTCGACCCGCGGGCCGGCGGCGGCGAGCTCGGTCGCGGTGCCGGCGTCGAGGCCCTCGTCCGTGATCAGGACGTCGACGTCGTCGAGGTCGCCGAAGCGGGCGAACTGGTCGTCGCCGACCTTCGTGTGGTCCGCGAGCAGGACGACGTGGCGGCCGGCGGTGATCATGGCCCGCTTGACCGCGGCCTCGTCCGGGTCCGGGGTGGTCAGGCCGCGGGCGATCGAGACGCCGTTCGTGCCGACGAACGAGACGTCGACGAGCAGGCCGCGGAGCTGCGAGGTCGTCCAGTCGCCGACGGCGGCCATCGTGCGGCTGCGGACCCGGCCGCCGAGGAGCAGCAGGTTGACGTTCGGGCGGGAGGAGAGCGTCGACGCGATCGCGATGGAGTCCGTGACGACGGTCAGCTCGCGGTCGCCCGGGAGCAGCTCGGCCAGGCGGGAGGTCGTCGAGCCGGCGTCGAGCAGGATCGTCGCGGCGTCGCGGAGCTCCTCGACGGCACGGCGGGCGATGCGCTCCTTCTCGTCCTGGCGGACGGCGTCGCGGGTGGCGAGGCCCGGCTCGAAGCGCAGGCGGTCGACGGGGATGGCCCCGCCGTGGACGCGGCGCAGGACGCCGTGGCGCTCGAGCGCGGTGAGGTCGCGGCGGATGGTCTCGGCGGTGACCCCGAGCTCCTGGGCGAGCACGGCGACCTCCGCCCGGCCCTGGGCCCTGGCGAGTTCGACGATGCGCTGCTGACGTTCTTCCGCGTACATGTTGCCTTCGGCCCGTTTGCCTGTGTTTGTATGTGTATCGCATTGCAGACTGTGGCGTCAAGCACAGGAGGACAGATTCAGGGACGAACCGGGTCCGAACGGACATGGAACGGGCATTCACGGGTGCCGGGGGCGCCACTGGGCGGGGACGCCGGAGGGACGCGTCCGCGGTCGGCCGGGCCGCGTCGGCGGTCGGCCGGGCCGCGTCGGCGGTCGACCGGCCGGCCGGGGCGCGCGGACGACGGCCGGCGTCAGCCGCCGGGGCCGAGCGGCGCCAGGTCCGTCGGCCGCGGCACGAGGGTGCTCGGCGCGAGCAGCGACGGGCGCGGGACGGTCAGCGTCCCGGGCGTCGCCGGGCGGGGGATGGCCGGGGCCGGCCGGGCGGGCGACGGCGCGGGCGCCGTGGTCGACGGCTCGATCGCGGTCGGGGACGGCGCCGGCGGCCCGGCCGGCGTCGGGGCCGACGGCGTCGGGGCGGTGGTCGTCGTCGCGGTCCCGCCGCCCGCGCCGTCGCCGGCGGCCCGCCTCGGCGTCGGACCGGCGCGGTGCCCGAACGAGCGGGCCAGGGCGTACATCTCGCGGGCGTTCAGCTCGTTCGTCAGCGAGTTGCTGATCCAGAAGGTGCCGTCGGGCGTCGAGCGGAACAGTCGGCGGATCGCCCGCCCGTCGTGCTGGACCCGCCAGGTGCGCCCGTTCAGGCGGACCGCGTCCGTGGCGAGCCCGAGGATCGGCGGGGTCCGCCAGGTCGTGCCCTCGACGCCGTAGTACTCGCCGATGATGCCGGTCGACGCGACGAGCCGGTAGGCGGGCCAGCGCGGCCGGCGGGAGCGGTCGAGGATCCAGTAGCCGCGCGACATCTCCGGCTGCCACGCGCCGCGGGAGAGCCGGGCGGAGGGCGCGAGGATCGGCAGCCGGCCCGCCGCCGGCCGGACCGCGGTCGCCAGCTGCGTGGCCCCGGGGGCGTCGCGGACCATGGACGCCGGCAGCGCGGCGGGGCTGCGGCGCACCGTCCGGCTCCCGCGTCGGCGCGTCGTCGACCGCGTCGCGGGGCGCGCCGCTCGGACGGCCGTCGGCTCGAGGAACTCCCGGCGGGCCTTCGCCAGCGCGGCGGGCGTCGTCAGGACGTCGCCGCTGCCGTCCTCCGCGAGCGTCGTGCCCAGCTCGACGCGTTTCGTCGGCGTGTTCGTGAGGTTCACCGCGAGCTTCGCGACGCCCAGGAGCTGCCGGGCGCTGCGCACGCTCGTCTGCACGAACGGGCCGATCGCGTCGAGCAGGTCGCCCGCGTCCAGGAGCACGTCGCCGGCGTCGACCTGGTTGCGCGCCTCCGCGACGAAGGTCGCCTGGCGCGCGGCGCGGGTCAGGTCGCTGTCCTGGTGCCGGAAGCGGACGTAGGCCAGCGAGTCCATGCCGCAGAGCAGCTGGTAGCCGGCGGCCTGGTCGATCTCGGCGTACCCGGCGCCCGGCCGCACGAGGTACCGGCGGTCGATGTCCGAGTAGAGGCAGCGGAAGTGGTTGACGGCCTTGGCGAACGCGTCGAAGCGGATCGAGACGACGTTGTTGATGCGGAAGGGGTCCTCCGGCGTGCCGAGCAGGCTCGTGCGCAGCGTGCGGGTGAGGAGCTTCGCGCCGCCGAGCGCCCACGCGCCGTTGAGCTTCTGCGTCCCCGTCCCGTGCCCGGGGACGACCGCGCGCAGGTCGCGCGGCAGCGTGAGGATCGTCGTCGCCTTCGCCTCGGGGTCCAGGCGCATGAGGATCATCGTGTCCGACCGGCTCGGGGCGCTGCCGTCGGCGTAGCGGTGGTCCAGGCCGGTCAGGAGGATGGTCTGCGGGCGACCGGGCTCCGGCTCGTCCAGCCGCGGCAGCTCCTGCGTCGGGAACGGCAGGACCTTCTTCGGGACCTCGGCGGCGACGCGCTCGAAGCTGCCCGCGACGGCGCTGGCGCTCAGGCCGACGACGAGCAGCCCGGCGAGCAGGA
>WLOB01000318.1 GCA_009699505.1 Actinomycetota bacterium
CGCCCCGGGGTGGCCGGCCGTCGGACGCGCCCGGACGGACCACCACGTGCCGCGCGCCGGACGGCCGGCGCCGGGGCCGTGCGGCCCGCTCCGCGTGGGCACTCGGTTAGCGTCGGACGCGATGTCCTCCGCCCAGCCGTCCTCCGATCGAACCGCCGCCGGCGCCCCGCCGCTGCTGGTGGCCGTGCCGAACGTCAGCGAGGGCCGCGACCGGGAGGCGATCGACGCGATCGGCGCCGCCTACGCGGCCGGCGCCCCCGCCGGCGCACCGGCGCGTCCGGGCGATCCGGAGCCCGCGCGGGTCCTCGACGTCCACGCCGACCCGGACCACCACCGCGCGGTCCACACCCTCGTCGGCGCGCCCGGGGCGCTGGCCGACGCGCTCGTCGCCGGCGCGGAGGCGGCGATCGCCCGGATCGACCTGCGCACGCCCCGCGGACTGCACCCGCACGTCGGGGCGCTCGACGTCTGCCCCGTCGTCTTCCTCGACGGGGACCGGCGCGGCGCGGCGGTGCTCGAGGCGCTGGCCGTCGGCGAGGCGCTCGGCGGCCTGGGCCTGCCGGTGTTCCTGTACGGCGAGCTGGGCGACGGCCGCACCCGCGCCGACGTCCGCCGCGGCGGCCTCGTCGAGCTGACCGCGCGGATGGCCGCGGGCGAGCTGCGCCCGGACTTCGGGCCCGCGGAGCCCCACCCGACGGCCGGTGCGGTGCTCGTCGCCGCCCGTCCGCCGCTCCTGGCGTTCAACGTCGAGCTGGCGCCGCCGGCCACGGTCGAGCACGCCCGGGCGATCGCCGCGGCCGTCCGCGAGGGCGGCCGGGACGGCCTGCCGGGCGTGCGGGCGATCGGCCTCGGGCTCGAGCACGCCGAGGGCCTGGCCGCGGACGGTGCGGTCGTCGCCCAGGTCTCCTGCAACGTCGAGGACCACCGCGCGGTGCCGCTCGCCGAGCTCGTCCGCGCGATCGCGCTGCACGCCCCGGTCGCGGCCTGCGAGGTCGTGGGCCTGCCGCCCGCGGAGGCGTTCGTCGACTTCCCCGAGAACGTGCTCGTGCGCCGGCGCCGGACGATCGAGGACGCCATCGCGGGCTGACGGGCGCCCGCGAGCCGCGGGGTCGTCCCTGGGCCGTTCGTCCGCCGCGCTGGGCCGGAGCGTCGCGCGCTGCTGGGGTGGGCCGATGCCGACGCACCCGTCGATCCCCGAGCGGTACCCCGTCATCGAGCACATGGAGGCGCGCCTGGCGGGCGGCTCCCGACCACCGGCCGTGGAGGACCAGCGCGTCCCGAGCGGCGTCGGCGGCGGCGCGCTCGGGTTCCTCGCCGGCAGCGTGGGCGGGGCGTTCGTCCTCGCGGCGTTCCTCCTGCTGGTCTGAGGTCGGCGGCCCGCCCGACCGCCGACCGCCCGGACCGATGAGTTCGTGGCGCCGCGACGGTCCCCACACCGACCATCGACCCGGGGAGACCGGACGCCGTGCGCAAGCTGACCTATGGGATGAACGTGAGCCTGGACGGCTTCGTCGCCGCACCCGGCGGCGACCTCGGCTGGAGCGTCCCGAGCGACGAGCTGTTCGCGTGGTGGACCGATCGGGTCGGCGCCACGACCCTCTCCCTCTACGGCCGCCGGCTGTGGGAGGAGATGAGCGCGCACTGGACGACGGCGGACCGGCAGCCCGGCGTCACGGCCGCGCACGCCGAGTACGCGCGTCGCTGGCGCGCCATGCCGAAGGCGGTCTTCTCGACGACCCTGCGCGAGATCGACGGGGACGCGCGCCTGGTCACGGGGGACGCGGTCGCCGAGATCGAGCGCCTCAGGGCGGAGGACGGCGGCCCCATGGACGTCGCCGGGGCGACCCTCGCGGCCTCCGCCATGCGCGCGGGCCTGATCGACGAGTTCGCGGTCGTCACCCACCCGGTCGTCCTGGGAGCGGGCACCCCGTTCTTCGCCGCCGTGGACTCCTGGGTGGAGCTCGATCTGGTCGAGACGCGCCCGTTCCCGGACGGCGTGGTGCTGACGCGGTACGAGACGAGGCGCTGAGGCCCGGGGCGCCGGCCGGCGCCGCGCCGCTCAGCCCGTGCCGTTGCGCAGCAGCGCCGCGACCGCGTGGTCGTGCCACTCGACGACGTGGCGGGCCGCCAGGTCCGCCTCTCCGGCCGCTTCGATCTCGGTGCGCTCGATCGCGCGGAGGTGCGCTGCGACGTCCGCCTCGCGCGCACCCGAGCGCAGCAGGCCGGCGAGCCGCGGCACGTAGGCGGCGTACTCGTCCCGGGCCTCGGGCTCCCCGTACACGCCGAGCGGGTCCCACCACAGCAGGAGCAGGGCCTCGAGCTCGCGCACGCCGTAGTGGCGCCACCACGACCGCCACTGCTCGATCGGGAGCGGGCTCCCGGGGTCCCCGTCCGGCACGGAGCAAGGGTATCCCGGGCGCCGGCGCGCAGGATCCCGCACGGGGACCGCGCACCGGCACCTGACGGGCGGCGCCGACGTCCACGCCTCGGGGCGTCGCGGGCGTCGCGGGCGGGTGCCGGACTCCCGTGACGGGCGCTACGGCGGAGGGTTCAGGAGGACGAGGACGAGCGCCCCGAGGGCCAGCAGGAGCATCGCCGCGATCAGGGCGAGCACGATCGTCCGCGCCGTGGCGGAGTGCTTCCTCGGTGGGCGCATCCCGTCCATCCTGCAGCGTCGGTCGGCGGCTCCCGAGCCCCGGTGTTCCGGACGCGAACGCCCGGCGCCCCGGGCCGGTCGCGGGCGCCCGTCCCGATCGTCGGCGTGCGTCCCTCGCGGCCCCCTCGTGCGGTTGTCGTCGGTCGAACCCCCGTGTACGGTCTCGTCGCCGCTCGCCGGGATCGCCGATCCCCCGGGCGTCGGGCCCACCCGACCCCGATGGTGGGTCCGCACGCCGTCCGCCCTCCACGCCGTCAGTCACGTGAGCACCACCGCCACCATCCCGAAGGACCTGTCGAAGCTCGAGGCGCAGGCCGCCCGGCGGCTGCGACCAGAGGCGCTGGCGTACATCCTCGCCGGCGCGGGGGACGCGAGCACGACCCGTGCGAACGCCGCCGCCTTCGGGCGCTGGAGGACGAAGCGCCGGCGGACCCGGAAGCCCCGGCGCGTCGACCTGACGACGACGGTGCTCGGGACCCGCATGCCCGCCCCGGTGCTCTTCGCGCCGGTCGGGGTGCAGACGCTCGCGCACCCCGAGGGCGACCTCGCGACCGCCCGCGCGGCCACCGACCTCGGCCTGACGTACGTCCACTCGACGCAGGGCGCCTTCTCCATGGAGGACGTCGCCGCCGCGAGCGGCAAGGGTGCCCGCTGGTACCAGCTGTACTGGCCGAGCGACGACGCGCTCGCCGTCTCCTTCCTGCGCCGCGCGAAGGCCGCCGGCTACACGCACCTCGTGATCACGCTCGACACGACGCTGCTCGGCTGGCGGCCGCTGGACCTCGACCGCGGCTACTCGCCGTTCCTCGAGAACAAGGGCATCGCGAACTACACGAGCGACCCGGTCTTCCGCGGCAAGCTCCTCGCGCCGCCCGACGTCGCCCCGCTCCCCGCCGGCATCCAGTTCGCCGGCGTCTTCCAGAACCCGGGGCTCAGCTGGGACCAGCTCCCGCTGATCCGCGCCAACTGGGACGGTCCGATCCTGCTGAAGGGGATCCAGAGCGCGGCGGACGCGCGCATGGCCGTCGACCAGCGCATCGACGGCATCGTGGTCTCGAACCACGGCGGACGGCAGGTCGACGGGGCGATCGCGTCGCTCGACGCCCTGCGGCCGATCGTGAAGGCCGTCGGCGGCGACCTCGCGATCCTCTTCGACTCCGGCATCCGCACCGGGCAGCACGCGTTCACGGCGCTCGCGCTGGGCGCCGACGCGGTCCTCGTGGGGCGCCCGTACCTCTACGGCCTCGCCCTGGGGGGCCGGGCCGGCGCCCGCACGGTGATGCAGCGCCTCGTCGACGAGCTCGCGCTCGAGGTCCGCCGGGCCGGTCACCGGAGCGCCGCCTCGCTCACCCGCTCCTCCCTGGTCCGGGTCCCCTGATGACGCTCCTGCCCCGCAGCACCCGTCGGTCGTTCCTCGGCGCCGCCGGTGCCGTCGCCCTGGCCGCGGTGCTGGCGCCCCGCGCGTCGGCCCAGGCCCCGCTCGTCGGCCCGTCCGCGACGCCCGTCCCGTCACCGCTGCCCGTCGGTCCCGGCGCCCCGTACTCCGGCTACCAGTCCGAGATCTACATCGCGGGCATGGGCTTCGGGAACCGCCCACCCTTCACCACGAACCTCGCGGGGCTCGAGGCGGCGGCGGCCAGGGTGCTCCCCGACGCCGCCGAGCGCCACCTGCTCCAGTGGGCGGGTGGTGCCGCGGCGGTCCGCGCGAACGCCGAGGCGCTCGAGCGCTGGCGGATCGTCCCCCGGATGTTCGTCGACCGCGAGAAGCGGCCGACGACCACGACGCTGTTCGGCACGAGGATGCCGGCCCCGATCCTCCTGGGCCCCGTCGGTCGGCAGGACCTGGCCCACCGGGAGGCCGAGGGCGCCTCGGCCCGTGCGGCGGCCGTCACCGGGCTGACCTACGTCCACGCGTCGAGCGGCAGCGCCCCGATCGAGGGCGTCGCCCTGGCCGCGCCGCTCGTGCCGCGGTGGTTCGCGGTGGACTGGCCCGGACGGGGCGGCCCGGACGCGGCGCTCCTGCGGCGGGCGCGGCTCTCGGGGTGCACGGTCCTCCTGCTCGGCGCCCCGCAGCCGGGGGCGGACTGGGCGCCGCTGAACGCCGTCCGCGCGGCGTGGGACGGGCCGGTCGTCCTCGGCGGGATCCAGACGGCGGAGGACGCCCGCGCCGCCCTGCGCCGCGGCGTCGACGGCGTGCTCGTCTCGAACGAGCGCGGGCGTCGGGGCGCGGAGCCCATCGGCACGATCGACGCCCTCCCCGCGGTCGTCGACGCGGTCGCCGGCACGGTGCCGGTGCTCTTCGGCTCGGGGGTCCGCACGGGGACCGACGTCTACCGGGCCCTCGCGCTCGGGGCCGACGCCGTCGTCCTCGGTCGGCCCTACGTCCACGGTCTCGCCCTCGGCAACGGCGCGGCGGGCGTCGAGCACGTGCTGCGCACGCTGCTGGCCGAGCTCGACATCACGCTCGCCGTGGCCGGCGCCCGGAACCTCGCGGAGCTCGGACGGGACGCGCTCGTCCGGACCTGAGCGACGCGTCGACGGCCGCCCGTCCGTGGCGCGCCGGGCGCGCCGCGGACGGCCGACCGGCCGCGCCGGCG
>WLOB01000319.1 GCA_009699505.1 Actinomycetota bacterium
ACCGACGAGCGGTACGTCCGCATCCTCCGGGCGCTCGGGTGCGTCGTGGTCGCCGGCTGACGGACCGTTCCCGCTCGCACGACCGACCCGCCGCGGGCACGGTCTCCGGCGACGCGCTCGCGTCGCCGCAGTCCAGGAGCGGCGAGCCCCTCGCGTACGATCCCGGGCCATGGACCACGTCGCCACCCGGCGGGCGGCCAAGGCCGAGACGATCGTCCTCGCCTGCCTGCGCTGCATCGCCCGCGACGGCTACGCCGCGACCTCGATGGCGTCGATCGCCCGCGAGGCGGGCATCGACAAGCGCCTGGTCGCCTACTACCACGGGTCGCGCGAGCACCTGCTCGACCGCGTCGTCCGTCACGTCGCCGACCAGCTCATCACCAAGCTGCGGCAGGCGATCGCCGGGATCGACGACCCGCACGAGATCGCCCGGATCGGCTTCAACCGCATCTGGGAGAGCCTGACCACCGACCGCGCCCTACTCGTCGCGTGGCTGGGCATCAAGGCCGAGGCGATCTCCAACCCCGAGCTCCAGGAGGGCGCCCGATACCTCAACGACGGCTTCCGGGACGTCATCCGGGAGGCCTGGGCGACCATCGAGTCGCGCGGCTTCCGAGCGCGCATGAGCATGGAGCGGATGACCCTGATGATCGTGGCGTCGATCCAGGGCCTGGTCATGGAGTGGCTCGCCTACGGCGACACGCCGGAGCTCGCGGAGACGCTCGTCGACTTCCAGACGTGGATCGCGTCCTTCGCGCAGCCCGCGGCGGAGTCGCCGATCTCGCCGTAGGGCGTACCCGGACCAGCGCCGCCGAGTCCGGCCGGAGGGCCGCTACGACCCCCGGCACGGAGCCCGGCACGGTGGTCGAGCTCCGCGGAGGGGTCGGCCGAAAGATCCCCCGTTCTGGGGTGTTTCCTCCCTGAAACGGCAGATAGGGTCATCCTCGTGGATGTCTCTCGACCCGTTCCCGGTCACCCGGTCACCCGTTGATCACGCCCACCCGATGACGGACACCGTGCCGGCGACCGCTCCCGGGCCATCCCCCGCGAGATCAGCCGCGGGGCGACCGCCTTCCGCACCGGCCGAGGTGGTCGTCGCCGTCGAGGCGCGAAGCCGGACCGAATGGGATCTCCTCAACCGATGGACCGCGGAGCACCGTTCCGGTGCCCAGGTCGTCCGGCACGACCGCCCCGAGGAGCTGGCGCGCGCGCTCTCCGCCGCCGATCACGACGCGGACGTCGTGCCGGTGCGCGTCACGTGGCTCCCCGCGGTCCGGGAGCCCCGCCCACGGCGGGGACTGCGCGCCGTCCTCCGCCGTCCTCCCGCCGCGCTGCAGCCGCTGCTCCGCGAGCGCGCCCGGATCACGGTCGGCGCGCCCGGCCGGCGGTCGGATCTGCAGGCGCGGTTCGCCCGGGAGGCGGGCCCGCACTCCGCCCCCCGGTTCGCCCGCTTCGTCGGGCACCAGGCCTTCGTCGCGTGCGACCGGGCCGAGCGCGCGGTCCTCGGCGACCGCTTCAAGGTCCCGCGGCAGGTCGTCGAGCAGATCGCCGGCAGCGCCCGCTTCGAGGAGCGCATCCGCGCGCTGGCCGAGGAGCTCGACCGGCCGGTCGACGAGGTCCGCGAAGAGGGCCGCTCCTGCCTCGGCGAGCTCGCCGCCGTCCAGAGCGAGCTGGGGATCGAGGTCTACCAGGCGTTCATGAAGCCGATGCACGCGAAGGCGTGGACCGTCGAGAGCGACCACGAGGGCTTCGAGCGCGTCCGCGAGCTCTCGAAGAAGCACGCGCTGGTCTTCCTTCCCACGCACCGCTCCTACGTCGATCCGCTGGTGCTCAACCAGGCCCTCGCCGAGCACGACATGCCGCCGAACCACATCCTCGGCGGCGCGAACATGTCGTGGTGGCCGCTCGGTCCGCTGGGCCGCCGGGCCGGGGTCGTCTTCATCCGGCGGTCGTTCGGCAAGGACCGGGTCTACAAGCTCGCGATCCGCGAGTTCCTCGGCCACCTCGTCGCGAAGCGCTTCAACCTCGAGTGGTACATCGAGGGCGGCCGCACGCGCACCGGCAAGATGCGCCCGCCGAAGCTCGGGCTGTTGCGCTATCTCGCCGAGGCGCTGGAGGACGACCGCGCCGAGGACGTGATGCTCGTGTCCGTCTCGATCGTCTACGACCGGCTGCGCGAGGCGAGCGCGACGACCGCCGAGCAGACCGGCGGGACGAAGCAGCGCGAAGGCCTGCGCTGGTGGGCGGGCTACGTCCGGTCGCAGTCCAAGCACGTCGGCCGGGCGCACGTCCACATCGGCGAGACGTTCCTGCTGCGCGAGGCCATGGCCGAGGCCGGCGAGGGCCCCGCCCAGCTCGACAAGGTCGCGTTCCGCATCTGCGACGCCATCAACGCCGTCACGCCGGTGACCTCGACGTCGCTGGTGACCCTCGCGCTCCTCGGCGCCCGCGGCGTCGCGCTCTCCCGCGCGCAGATCGAGGCCCTCAGCGCCCCGCTGGTGGACTACGTCGAGCGCCGCGGGCTGCGCGGCCCGGTCCATGAGCTGCGCACGCCCCGCGGCCTGGACCGCGGGCTGCAGACGCTGATCGACGCCGGGGTCCTCTCCCGCTACGACGGCGGCACGGAGCCCGTGTGGTCCGTCGCGGACGGCGGCCACCACGTCGCGGCCTTCTACCGCAACGGCGCGCTGCACCACGTCGTGGGCCGGGCGATCGTCGAGGTCGCGCTGCTACGCCTGGCGCGGCGCGGCACCCCGCCCGGCCCCGAGGTGGTCGACCGCGGTTGGGACGAGACCCTCGCCCTGCGCGACCTGCTCAAGTTCGAGTTCTTCTTCGCCCCCAAGCCCCGCTTCCGCGAGCAGGTCGAGGACGAGCTGGCGCTCCTCGACCCCGCGTGGCGGGAGCAGCTCCAGCACGGCGCCGCCGCACAGGTCCTGGAGGCCGCGCCGATGATCCTCGCCAACCGGGTGCTCCGCTCGTTCGTGGACGCGCAGCTCGTCGTCGCCGAGCGGCTCGCGCAGCGTGACCCGCGCAAGGCGGTGCAGCAGGAGGCGTTCCTGCAGGAGTGCCTCGACGTGGGACGCCAGATGCTGTTGCAGAAGCGCATCCTGCAGCCCGAGGCGGTGGGGCGCGAGCTCTTCGTCGCCGCCCTCGGCCTGGCGGAGAACCGCGACCTGGTGGACCCGGGCCGCGAGGACGTGCGCACCAGACGTGAAGCGTGGCTGGCCGAGGTCAGCGACCTGATCCAGGATCTCGAGGAGCTGCGCCGGATGGACGAGACCAAGCAGGACGAGGTGCTCCGTGACGACCGTCGCTGACCTCGTCGCCCGCGTCGAGGCGGCACCGGAGGGACCACAGGTCCTCGCGGTCTTCGACTACGACGGCACCCTGATCGACGGCTTCTCCGCCGCCGACTTCTACCTCGACCGTCTCAAGCGCCGCCAGATGGGGCCGGGGGAGCTCGCCCACCTCGTCTCCGTCGCCAAGAACGGCCTGGAGGACGCGGAGGCGTTCGGCGCGTTCCTCGACACGTCGCTGGCCCACTGGGCCGGTCTCCCGGAGGAGGACCTCCACGCCACCGGCGAGTCGCTCTTCAAGGGTGGGACCGCGGCCCGCCTGCGGCGCGAGACGTTCGCGATCCTCGAGGCCCATCGCCGCCGGGGCCACACCCTCGTGCTGGCCTCCTCCGCCCTGCCGTTCCAGACGGCCCCGATCGCCACGGCGCTGGAGTTCGACCACGTGCTCTGCACGGTCGCCGAGGTCGGGCCCGACGGCCTGCTCACCGGGCGCGTCCAGGGCACGCCCGCGTGGGGGGAGGAGAAGGCCAACCGGATCGCGGCGCTCTGCGCCGAGCTCGGCGCCGACATCGGCGACACGTTCGGGTACTCCAACGGTGGCGAGGACGTCCCGATGCTGCGCGCCTGCGGCACGTCCGCCGCCATCGCCCCGGACGACACGCTTGTCCGCGAGGCCACCCGCCACGGCTGGCCGATCCTGCGCTGCGCCGACCCGACCCCCCGGGTCACCGTCAAGGACGCCGTCCGGACCGCCGCGTTCTACGGCACCTTCGCCGGCGCGATGGGCGCCGCCGGAGGCATCGGGCTCGCCCGGCGCTCGCGCCGCTCGTTCCTCGACGTCGCCTTCGGCGTCGGCCCCGACGTCAGCCTCGCGGCCGCCGGCGTCGACGTCCGCGTCCTCCGGGGCCAGGAGCACCTCTGGGAGCACCGGCCCTGCGTGTTCCTCTTCAACCACAGCAGCAAGGTCGACACGATCGTCGTCGCCAAGCTCCTGCGACGGGACTTCACCGGCGTGGCGAAGGCCGAGGCGCGGAACGTGCCGATGTTCGGCCAGCTCTTCCGGCTCGCAGGGGTCGCGATGATCGACCGCAACGACCGCGACGCCGCGCAGGCCAAGATGGAGCCGCTGGTCCAGCGCATCCAGGACGGCACCTCCGTCGTCATCTCCCCCGAGGGCACCCGCACCCCCACGCCCCGCCTGGCCCCGTTCAAGAAGGGGCCCTTCCACATCGCGATGCAGGCCGGGGTGCCGATCGTGCCGATCCTCCTGCGCGGTGTCGACCAGGTGCAGTGGCGCAGCGCCCAGGTCGTCCGCCCCGGCACGGTGGAGGCCGTCGTCCTGCCCCCCGTGGACACGTCCGCCTGGACCGCCGGCACCGTCGGTGCGCACCGCGACGAGGTCCGGGCGCTGATGGTCGACGGTCTCGACCACTGGCCCTCCCCCACCCACCACCTGACCAAGGGAACCCCGTCGTGAACCGGATCGAGCAGGTCGCCGTCCTCGGCGCAGGATCGTGGGGGACGACGATCGCGTCGATCGCCGCCACCAACGCCGCGGCCACGATCTGGGCCCGCGACCCTGATCAGGCGGCCGAGATCGACGGCCGGCACACCAACACCCGCTACCTCGGCGAGCGCCCGCTCTCGCCGGCGCTGCGCGCCACCGACGACCTCGTCCGTGCCGTCGACGGCGCGGAGGTCGTCGCCTTCGGGATCCCCTCGCGGTCCCTGCGCGAGGCCGCTCGGGCCGCGGCCCCGCACCTGCGGCCGGGCATCCCGGTCGTCTCGCTCGCCAAGGGCCTGGAGCGCGGGACGCACCTGCGGCCCAGCCAGATCCTCGAGCAGGAGCTCCCCGGGCATCCCGTCGCCGTCCTCTCGGGCCCGAACCTCGCG
>WLOB01000032.1 GCA_009699505.1 Actinomycetota bacterium
CACGACGGTGCCCGGCCGGCCGCACGGCGAGCTCGGCGCCGGGCAGCTCGAGTGGCTCGACGACGTCCTGGCAAAGCCCGCGAAGCACGGCACGGTGCTGGCGCTCCACCACCCGCCCGTGCCGACGGCGCACCCGCTCCTCGGGCGCATCGGCCTGCGCGATCCCGACCGCCTGGCCCGCGTCGTGGCGGGCACGGACGTGCGGATCATGGTCTGCGGCCACGCGCACGCCGTGTCGGCCGGGATGCTCGCCGGCATCCCGGTGTGGTCCGCCCCGGCGCTCGGCGTGACGAGCGACGCGCTCCCGGAAGAGGGCCGGATGCGGGCCTGGGGCGACATCGGCGGCCTCTCGCGGATCGACCTCTTCGGGGACGACGACGTGGTCGCGACGCTCGTGCCCCTCTCCTCCGCCCCGACGGCCGTCTACGACGACCCGATCGCCCAGCGGACGGGCTGGCTCGACGAGCTCGAGGCCGGCGACCGGGACTGACGCGGGCGCGACCCGCCGCGCCCCTCGATGGGGCGTCCGGTGCGGCGTAGGGTCGACGGCGTGCGCGTGCGTGTGGCAGTCGTCCTCGTCGGCCTGGCGGTCCTCCCGGGCTGCGGCCAGGACGCCGGGACGGCGGACGACCCACCCCCGCCGCCGCCCCCGGTCGTCCGCGGGACGGCCCTCGACGTCGGTCGGGCGCACCTCGTCGTCCCGCTCCGCTGGCGTCCCGCGTCCCCCGCCGCGCAGCGGGCGGTGCGGGCCGGGACCTTCGGCCTGCCCACCGGCGCGGGCTCCGCGTGGCTCCTGAAGGGGTCCGGCGGCGACACGGGGATGACGATCACCGTGGACGACCTCACGGCCCTCGGCGGCCGCGGCGAGGTCCGCCTCGACACGCGCCGGGGGAGCCGGGACTACATCGCCGGCATCCGCTCGCGCCTGCGGAAGGAGGGCATCCGGGGCGCCCGGTTCGTCCGGCGTCCGGTCGTGCGCCTCGACGGCACCCGCGCCGCGCTCATCGACGCCTACATCCCCGACCCGACCGGCGGGCAGGTCCTGCTCCGCGTGCTGGCGACCGTCCGCGAGCGCCGGATCTACCAGGTGCAGATCAACGGGCCCACGACGGACGGCCCGGCGATCCGCGACGTCGTCGACGGGGTCCTGCTCTCCTGGGAGTGGGACCGCTGCGCGTCGGACCGGGTCGTCCGGCAGTGCGCGAACGGCTGAGCGTCACCCCGCGAGCAGCAGCCCGACGACGTCGTCCCGCGAGGCCCGCCACTGGGCACGGACCCGGTCGGCGGGGTGGCCGAGGAGGATGAGCGACGCGTAGCCGCGGGCGGTCGACACGGCGGTGGTCCAGCGCGCGTCGACCGTCGCGTCGGGAAGGCCCGCGCCGGCGAGCAGCTCGCGGCCCATCGCCTGGATCTGCGGGCCGACGGTGCGCTCGCCGTCGGCGATGGCGTCGCGGAGCGCGTCGCTGGACCGGGCGGCCAGCGCCAGCTCGAGCGTGGCGGCGTAGAGCGGCCCCGCGTACTGCTCCAGGGCCAGGTCGAGCGTGCGGCCGATGCGCTCGGCGACCGGGGCGTCCGTGGCGATCCCCTCCCGCAGCTCGGCCATCCGGCGGGCGGCGAGCTCGCTGACCGCCTCGATCAGGAGCTCGTCCTTCGAGGCGAAGTGGTGCTGTTGCGCCCCGCGGGAGACGCCGGCGCGCCGCGCGACCGAGGCGGTCGAGAGCGCGCCGTAGCCGCGGTCCAGGAGCTCCTGGACCGCGGCTTCGAGCAGCGCGGCGCGGGTGCGGAGGCTGCGCTCCTGCTTCGGCTTCTGGGGGTCCTCGGTGCTCAGGTCGCCGGACGGTACACGGTCACGACGGCCGCGCCGCCGAGGCCGATGTTGTGCTGCAGCCCGACCTTCGCGCCCTCGAGCTGGCGCGCGTCGGCCTGCCCGCGGATCTGCCAGCAGAGCTCGGAGCACTGCGCCAGGCCCGTCGCGCCGAGCGGGTGGCCCTTCGAGATCAGGCCGCCCGACGGGTTGACGAGCGCCCCCGCGCCGCCGTAGGTCGTCGCCCCCGCGTCGACGAGCTCGTGACCGTGCCCGACCTCCGCGAAGCCGAGCGCCTCGTACGTGATGAGCTCGTTGGCCGAGAAGCAGTCGTGCAGCTCGCAGACGTCGACGTCGGAGGCCTGGATCCCGGCCTCGGCGTAGGCCTGCTGCGCGGCGGCCCGGCTCATGTCGAAGCCGACGATCCGCATGCAGTCCGTGCCGTCGCCGAACGACGACGCGTAGTCCGTCGTCATGGACTGCCCGGCGATCTCGACCGCGTGCGACCACAGGTCGTGCTCGTCGACGAAGCGCTCCGACGCGACGATCGCGCAGGCCGCGCCGTCGGAGGTGGGGGAGCACTGCAGCTTCGTCAGCGGCTCGTGGATCATCCGCGCGTCCTTGACCTGGTCGAGCGTGTACTCGTCCTGGAACTGGGCGAACGGGTTGTTCACGGAGTGCTTGTGGTTCTTCCAGCCGATCCACGCGAAGTGCTCGGCCGTCGAGCCGTAGCGCTCCATGTGGTCGCGGCCGGCGTTGCCGAACATCTGCGGCGCGAACGGGGACCCCTCCGGCGCCCGGAGGCCGGCCATCGCCTCCATGTGCGGCGCCATCGGGTTGGCGTGGTCGGGGAACTTCATCGAGAGCGACCCGCGCTCCATCTGCTCGAACCCGAGCGCCATTGCGCAGTCCACGACGCCGTGCTTGACCGCCTGGCGCGCGAGGAACAGGGCGGAGGAGCCCGTCGAGCAGTTGTTGTTCACGTTGACGACCGGGATGCCGGTCAGGCCGAGCGTGTAGATCGCGCGCTGGCCCGAGGTGGAGTCGCCGTAGACGTAGCCGACGAACGCCTGCTGCACGGCGTCGTAGGCGACGCCGGCGTCGGCGAGGGCCTTCCGGCCGGCCTCCTTCGCCCACTCGGGGTAGCCGCCCTCCTTCGTGCCGGGCTTGTCGAACGTCGTCATGCCGACGCCGATCACGTACGTGCGGTCGCTCATCGCGGGGTCTTCCTCTGGGGTGCCGCCCGAGCGTACCCGCAAAACAATCTGCGGTGCTGATTTTTTGCGGGAACCCCGCCGATCGGTGGTCGACCCCGGAGCGCCGACCGTCCTCGAGGAGGAGTCGCGGTCCGGCCGATCGCCGGCCGCCGTGCCCGACCTACGCCGCGCGCAACCGCTCGAACAGGGCCCGCCGGCGGTCCGGGTCGACGTCGTCGCCCAGCGGGACGGGGACGCGGGCGGCGACGTCGCCGTACCGGCGCAGCAGCTCGTCCACGACCTCCTCCGCGCTGCCCACGCAGGCGAAGGCGTGCAGCACCTCGTCGTCGACCAGGGCCGGCATCGCGTCCCACGCACCGCCCCGGCTCAGCTCGTTCAGCGCGGTCCCCAGGTCGCCCCAGCCGTGCAGCTCGAGCACGGGGCGGTAGGCCGGGGTCGAGCCGTAGAACGCGATCCGCTCGCGGGCGTGGGCCATGGAGGCCGTCAGCTCCTCCTCCGTGTCCCCGATGGCGAGGAGGCCCGGGGCGGTCAGCTCGAACCCGTCGAGGCCGGCCTTCCCGGCCCGCTCGCGGCCGCGCAGGAGCGCGGGGACCGTCGCCTCGCGGACGAACCGCTCCGTCGAGAAGTGGTGGCAGATCAGGCCGTCCCCGACCTCGCCGGCGGCCTCCGTCATCAGCGGCCCCACGCCGGCCAGGGCGATCCTCGGCGTCCCGTGCGGGTTGGGCCCCGGGTCGAAGAACGGCGGCATGAGGACGTGCGTGTAGAACTCGCCGCGGAAGCGCAGGGTCTCGCCGGTCTCCCACGCCCGCCAGATCGCCCGGAGCGCCAGGACGAACTCGCGCATCCGTGCGGCCGGCCGGCTCCACGGCATGGAGTAGCGCTTCGTGATGTGCGGCCTGACCTGCGACCCGAGGCCGAGCACGAAGCGCCCGCCCGACAGGGCCTGCAGATCGTTGGCCTGCACCGCGACCGTCATCGGGTTGCGGGCGAACGCGACGGCGATCCCGGTCCGGAGCTCGATGCGCTCCGTGCGCTCGGCGGCCACGGCGCAGGAGAGGAACGGGTCGCAGGTCGTCTCGAGGGCGTTCCAGCCGTCGTAGCCGAGGGCCTCCGCGGTCGCGGCGCCGTGCCCGGCGGCGTCGACGGTCGGGGCGTACGCGCTGGTGTCCACGAGCATGGCCGGATCATCGTGCAGCCGGGCGCCGTGCGGCGACCGCGGGGCGGTGGGTCGGCGGCGTGGGCGATGATCCGCCGATGAACGTCGTCGTCCAGGTCGGTCTCGTGCTGCTCGCCGTCGGCGCGCTCTCCGGCTGGGCGGTGATGCTGAAGGTCGCCTTCCCCGGCGTCCTGCGCCGGGCCGGGGTGACGAGCCCGCGGCGCCTGCTGCAGGCGCACATCGACTTCATCGTGATGGGCGTGATCCTCATCGCCGTCGGCACGGCGCTGCCGGACCTCGCGACGTGGAACCGGGTGCTGCTCATCGCCGGCACGATCGTCAACCCGGCGCTGTTCCTGCCGCTCGCGTGGAAGGAGTCGATCGCCGACACGTCGGGCTACCGCGTGATCACCGTGCTCTCGTTCTCCGCGATGAGCGTGGCGACCGTCGGTGCGGCGGTCGCGGGCCTGCAGGCCTGAGCGGGACCCGGCCGACCGATCCCGACGGGCCGCGTCGGGCGGCGCGCCGCGGCCGTTCAGGCGTCGGCGGCCGGCACGGGGTCGCCCTGCCGGCGGGCCAGGCGCAGGCGCCCGTCCGGACCGGGGCCCGGGTCGCTCGTCTCGGCGGCGAAGCCCGCGCGAGCGGCCGTCGCGATCGCCGCGGCGTTGCCCTCCTGCGGGTGCAGCTCGAGGACCTGGACCCCGACCGCGCCGAACGCCCACGCATCGAGGAGCCGCACGGCGCGGGTCGCGTACCCCTGGCCGCGGTGCTCCGCGCCCAGCAGGAAGCTCACGCGCGCCCGGTCGCGGGCCGGGCCCGGGACGACGAGGTCCACGGCGCCGAGCAGCACGGCGTCGTGCGCGTCGGTGATCGCGAGGTGCACCCCGCGGCCGGCGAGCCGCTCCGCCTCGGCGTACGCGGCGCGGCCCGCGGCCTGGTGGGTCCGGTAGTCGTGCGGCACCGAGGTCCAGCGCCGGATCTCGTCGTCGGCGCACAGCGACGCCAGGTGCAGGCCGTCGGACGGCCGCCACTGGCGCAGGGCGATCGTGCCGTCCGTGAAGCCGACGGGCGGCACCGGGAGCGCGGCGCCGCGGCGGCCGCCGGCGGTCGAGCGGATCCGGTCGGAGAGACGGGCGACGAGGCTCATGCCCTGCATCATGCCCCGATCGACCCGTCCCGTGCACGCGCGTGCACGCAGCGGGGCGCGGACGGGGTCGGCGCGGCCGCCGCGCCTCAGCCGACGACGAGGTGCGCGGCGAGGACCGTGGTCGCCGCGAGGACGGGCAGCGACAGCGCACCGGCCCACTGCAGCCGGGTCGCCGGGGCCGTCAGGAGACCGGCGGGGATGCCGCCGTCCCAGCCCCGGCTGACCATCGCGAGCTGGACGCGCTCGCCGCGCTCGAAGCAGCGCACGAGCAGCGTGCCCGCGGAGCGGACGACGGCGCGGGCCTGCCAGATGAAGCGGGGGTCGTCGCCGCGGGCGATCCGGGCGGTCCGCATGCGCCCCAGCTCGGCGAGGATGACCTCGACGTAGCGGATGGCGAAGCCCGCGATCGCGGTCATCACCCGTGGCGCGTGCAGCCGCTCGGCCCCGGCGAGGATCGCGGCGGGGGGCGTGCACGC
The DNA here is from genome assembly GCA_009699505.1 of Actinomycetota bacterium. GTDB lineage: Bacteria > Actinomycetota > Thermoleophilia > Solirubrobacterales > Solirubrobacteraceae > Patulibacter. The sequence goes on from WLOB01000032.1 coordinate 5,801, forward strand.
GGCGAGGACGGCGGTGGCCAGCAGCACGAGGGACGCCTTCGCGACGATCCCGAACGCGAGCCACAGGCCGTCGACCGCCAGCGGCACGCCGAGGACGCGGACCTGCTCGCCCGTGGCCACGAAGGGCAGCACGACGACGAAGAGCACGAACGGCACCTCGATCACCAGGCGGCGCAGCAGGTCGCCGGGCGGGATCTGCGCGACCGTCGCGGCGGCGAGGACCAGGACGAGGTGCAGCGCGAACGCCCAGACCGCGTGGGTCGGCGTGAGCGCGACGGCGAGGGCGAAGACGCCGAGCGCGGCGACCTTCGTCTGCGGCGGGAGGCGGTGCAGCGGCGTGTCGAGGCCGAGCAGCTCCTCGTTGCCGCCGTGCGCGGCGCCGCTCACGTCTGGTCGGGATCGGCGGACATCGGCGGGGGACGCTAGCGGAGCGCCCCGTGGGACCGGCGCGCCCGGCCGGGGCGGGTCGGTGCGGCGGACCGGGCGGACGGCGCTGCGACGCGGCGGGGCCCGCCGGGCGGGGCGCCGTCAGACGACGACGGGCTGCTCGACCGCGGGCCGCAGCGGCGGGGTGCCGCGCAGGCGCAGCGAGACGACGAACGCCAGGCCGAGCAGGACGGCGCCGACGAGGACGACCTCGTTCCAGCCGCCGGCGTCCCAGGCGTTGCCGCCCAGCGGACCGGCGATCGAGGCGCCCAGGTAGTACGCCAGGAGGTAGAGCGCCGAGGCCTGCGCCGGCGCGTGCGCGGCCCGCCGCCCGACCCAGCTCGACGCCACGGAGTGCGCGGCGAAGAACCCGATCGTGAGGATCGCGATGCCGAGGACCACGAGCGGCAGCGGGCGCAGCATGGTGATCGCCAGGCCGGCGCCCGCGATCAGGACCCCGACGGGCAGGACGGCGCGGCGGCCGATCCGGTCGGCGAGGCGCCCGGCGACGGCGGAGCTCAGGGACCCCAGGGGGTAGACGAGGAAGACGGCGGCGATCGCGGTCTCACCGAGCCCGTACGGCGCGTCCTCCAGCCGGAAGCTCAGGCCGTTGAAGACGGCGACGAAGGTGCCCATGAGGAGCGCGGCCATCGCGTCGAGGCGCAGCTGACCGCGGTCGCGCAGGTGCGCCCGCAGGCTCGAGAGCGTCGCGCGCAGCGCGAACGGGTGCGGCGTGAAGTGCCGGGAGCGCGGGGCCAGGCGCAGGAAGACGGCCGTGCAGGCCAGGCTGATCAGTCCGACGCCCAGGAGCGACACGCGCCACCCGCCGGCGTCGGCGAAGGCGCCGCCGACGAGCCGGCCGGCCATGCCGCCGATCGCGTTGCCGCCGATGTAGAGGCCGATCGAGCTGCCCAGGGACTGCGGGTGGACCTCCTCGACGAGGTAGGCCATCGCCACCGCGGGCAGCCCGGCGAGGGCGACGCCCTGCAGGAACCGCAGCGCGACGAGCGTCTCGAAGCTCGGGGCCGCGGCGGCCACGATGATGAGCCCGGCCGAGCCGAGCAGCGACAGCTTCATCACGCGGGTCCGGCCCCAGACGTCCGAGAGCCAGCCCGCGGGGAGCAGCGCCACGACGATGCCGAGGCTGGTGGCCGCGAGCGTCAGGCTCGACGTCGCGGGGCTGACGTCGAGCTCGCGCGCGAGCAGCGGCAGCAGCGGCTGCGTCGTGTAGAGGAGCGCGAACGTCGCCAGACCGGCGGCGAACATCGCGATCGAGAGCCGCCGGTAGCCGTCGGACCCCCGGCGCAGCCGCAGGTCCTCGGCGACCGGCGGTGGGACGGCGGACGACACTGTTTGATCGTACAACCTTCTGGCGGCGCCCCCGTGTCGAGCGTCCGCGGGCGGTCCGGCGAGCCGGTGCCGGTCGGGGGCCTCGCCGCCCGCGCCGGGGCGGCACCGTGCGCGACGCGGGGCCGGGCCGTCGTGCCCCCGGGCCTACGGCGCCGCGCGCCGGCAGTAGCCGAGGAGCTGGGAGAGGGCCTCCTCGTCGGGCAGGCGGGCGACGCTCGTCAGGACGGTGTCGGCGTCCTCGAGCCCGAGCCGCCGCTCCAGCGTCAGGCGCGCGGCCAGGCGGGCCGCGGCGACGTCGTAGCGCGGGTCGTCGCGCTCGGCCAGCAGCGAGGTGATCTGCGCCGCGGCGCTCAGCGGCACGTCGCCCATCATCCGCGCGGCCTCGAGCGCGCGGTCGGGGTTGCGGGCGCGCAGGGCCATCTGCAGGCGGTCCTGACCGGGGTCGGGAGTGCGGTTGCCGGCCGGTCTCATACGAACACACGTTCGCATGCCCGGCGGCGGAAACCAGGGGTCGCCGGACGCGGTTCCCGCACGTTGCGGGAAGTTCCCGCAGGACGTCGCCGGGCTGCTCAGGATCGGACGCCGCGGAGGACGAGGCGCGCGAGCTCCTCGTAGGCCTCCGCGTCGCGCAGGCCGGTCGTGCGGAGCACGTCGCCGGACTGGATCCGCTGCATCGTGTTCGCCACGGTGTCGGCGACGAACGCCGCGTGGACCTCGCGGAAGTCGCCCGACGCGACGCCCTCGTCGATCAGCTCGTGCACGCGGCCGGCGGCGATCTTCGTGTTGCGGGCGTAGGCCCGCCGGGCGGTGGGGTGCGCGGCGACGTCGGCGATGAAGGCCGCCGACGCGGGGCGCAGGGCGTCCGCGACGGCGGAGAGGTAGGCCGCGACCTTCGCCTCCGCGCCGTCGGCCTCGGCCGTCGCGCGCTCGACCTCGCTCGTCGCGGCGCGGAAGAACCGGACGACCGCGTTGCCGACGAGCTGTTCCTTGCTCTCGCCGAGCGCGTAGAGCGTCGTCTTCGAGCAGTGCAGCCGCTGGGTCAGGTCCCCGAGCGTGAAGCGGCGGAAGCCCTCGGCCAGGAACAGCGCGACGAGCTGGTCGGCGAGCTCCTCGTGACGGTCGCTGAGGACGGTGACCACGCGGAGAGCCTACGACAGAGCCGCGCGGGATCGGGGCGGCGGCGCCGGATACGGGGGCTGGCCCCCGTACGGAGTCGGGTCCTCAGCGCGGTCCGGGACGCGCGCGGTCCCGGACGGCGGCGCGGGCCTCGCGGACGCGCTCCCGGGCCGACTCGCTCACCGGGGTGCCGGGGTCCTGCAGCCCGTCGCGGGTGCGGACGACGAGGGAGCGGGCGCCGTCGAGGTCGGCGGCGCACTGCGCCAGGACCGCGGCCAGGGACGACGGGAGCGCGTCGTCGTCGCGGAGCGTCTCGCCCGCGTCCTGCAGGGCGGAGATCACGTCGACCAGGCGGTCGGCGACCGGGGCGGTCCCGTCCAGGCCGTCCTCGGCGAGCGCGACGAGCTCCTCGCGGTAGTGCTGCAGCGCCCGGACGGGCTCCGCGTCGATCCAGTCGGCCAGGCCCGCCGGGTCGACGGCGACGTCGAGGTCGCGGAGGTCCGTCTGCAGGTCATCTGGGTGGTCGGCCATCGTGGGGTCCTTCGCCGGGCCCCCACCCTAGTCCCGAGCGAGCCGCCCGCCGACGGACATTCGTCCGCGCCCCGGCCGTCCGGGGGGACGCGCGGCCCGGCCGGGGCGGCGGTCGGCGCGCCGCCGTCGGCCCGCCCCGTCCGACGGAGCCCGGTCCGCGTCCGCCCGCCGCCCGGTCCGCCCGCGCCCCCGGGGTCAGCCGCGCGAGGAGGCGGCGGCCACGGCGAGCAGGCCGCCGAGCGTCCCGGCGTTCGTGACGAAGGCCTGGCGCTTGGCGCGGCGCGGCCGCTCCTCCGTCTCGCGCCAGAAGCCGTGCAGCGTCCAGGTGAACCCGGCGAGGCAGCCGGCGAGCGTCAGCGCGCTCGTCCGCGGCCGGACCCCGAGGGCCATCGCGGTGCCCGCCGCCACCATCGTGGCCGACGTGACGGGCACGACCCGCCCGGGCTCCGGCACGCCGACGCGCTCCGACATGCCGACGAGGCCCGACGGGTCCTTCAGGGCCTGGACCCCGCCGGTGACGAAGCCGTAGGCGAGGAGCGGCCGGGCGAGGACGACGAGCTGGCGCATCGCCCCATCGTGACGGGTGCGCCGGGCGTCGCGGTCCCGCGGACGGGTGGGCGGCCGCGGGCGTCCCGGGTCGGCGCGTCGTCACGGGGTACGGGAGCGGCGAACCACACGAGGAGGAACCATGAAGGCGATCGTCGTCACCGAGCCCGGCGGACCCGAGGTGCTCAAGGCGGAGGACCGCCCCGACCCCGAGCCGGGTCCGGGGCAGGTCGTCGTCCGGCTGGCCGCCGCGAACGTCAACCCGACCGACGTCGGGGCGCGGCAGGGCCTCTTCCCGCCCGGCTTCGGCATCGAGGGCCCGCCGTACGTCCTCGGCTGGGACCTCGCGGGCACGGTCGTGTCGGTGGGCGAGGGCGTCTCGGACGGCCCGGCCGCCGGCACGGCGGGCGCGACGTCGCCGCTGGGGCAGGACGACGAGGACCTGGCGACGGGGCCGGCGGACGGCGAGCCCGAGCCCGCCGCCCTGGCCGCCGACGCGGACCCGGGCACCCCGGCGTTCGGTCCGGGCGACGAGGTCGTCGGGATGATCCCGTGGTACGCCTCGGGTGCGCAGTACGGGGCCTACCAGGAGCTCGTGCTGCTCGAGGCCCGCTGGCTCGTCCGGCGCCCGGAGTCGCTGTCGGCGGTCGACGCGGCGACGGTGCCGCTCAACGCGCTGACGGCGGAGCAGTGCCTCGGGCACCTCGGGGCGCCGGAGGGCGCCGAGGTCCTGGTCACCGGCGCGTCCGGCGCGGTCGGCTCGTTCGCGGTGCAGCTCGCCGTCGCCCAGGGCCTGCGCGTCGTCGCGCAGGCCGGCACGGACGACGAGGAGTGGGTCCGCGACCTGGGCGCCGCCCGCGTCCTGTCGCGCGACGAGGACCTCGCCTCGGCCGGGTCGTTCACCTGGGTGCTCGACCTCGTGCCGCTCGGGAAGGCGGTCTTCCCCGCGGTCGCCGACGGCGGGACGATCGTCACCACGCGCCCGATCGAGGCGGAGCCCGGTCGGCAGGTCGTGCAGCGGCCGATGCTGATCGAGGAGGACACGGCGAACCTCGTGCGCCTCGTCGAGGGCGTCGCCACCGGCGGCCTGCGCACGCGGGTCAGCCGCACGCTGCCGCTCGAGGACGCCGCGGAGGCGCACCGCACGGTCGAGGAGCCCGGGCGGCGCGGCAAGATCGTGCTCGTGCCGTAGGACGCCGGACCGCCGCGACGACCACCGGGCCGGGACCTCGCGCAGGGGCCGGACGACGGACCGCCGTGGCGCCCACCGGCGCGCGGGCCGGCCCGCCGGCCCGCGCGCTCAGGCCGGCTCGTCCTCGAGCGGCTCGACGGAGATCGCCAGGAGGCGGGCGCGGTCCAGGACGTCGTGGGGGACCGTGGCCCGGTGCTCCGCGACGCCGAGGGCCGGCCACTCGCAGACGAGGGTGACCGGTCCCGCGTCGGGCCCCGGGGCGACCACGACCGACGTGGTCGCGACGGTCGGCGTGCCGCTGCCGCCGCGGGTCCGCCAGCGCAGGCGGTCGGGGTCGAGCTCCTCGTCCTCGTCGAGCTCGTCCGCGTCCTCCCACGGCAGGTTCGTCGCGGTGCGCCCGTCGGCGTAGGCGATCCCGAGCCGCAGGAACTCGTCGGGCAGCGGGCCGCGTCGGGCGACCTCGCGCAGCGCGAGCTGGTCCGCCGCAGGCCCCGTCGGGACGCGCCGGCAGATCGTGTGCCAGGTCACGCCGAGCTCGTCGTCGGCGACGGTCAGCGTGGCGATCACGGTGACGAGCGGCGTGGCGGCGACGACGACCGGCTCGGGCACCGCGCCCGGCACGGTGTGGCCCTCGAAGCGCGCGTAGGCCAGCCACTCCTCGTCCCCGTCCTCTGCGCGGGGCTCGGGCGGCTCGGTGGGGAAGAAGCCCATGGACCGAGGGTACGACCGTCGCCCGCGGGACGGATGGCGACGGGCCGCCGACGCGTTCGTCCGGCGCGCGACCGTCCGGGCCGGGAGGCCGCGCCCGCGTCCGCCGGACCGCGCCGCCGGGCGCGGACGCCGTCCCCGCCGGGTCAGTCCGCCGGGACGGGCTCGCGCGTCGCGGCGCGCACGGTCACGGGGATGCCGTTGAGGACCGCGGTCCCCGACAGCGGGTCGACCTGCGCGTCGTCCGTGAGCACGTTGGAGTTCGTGCCGGGCCGCAGACCCGCGACGGCGAGCCGCGCGCCGTCGGCGTCGTGGCCCCAGCCGTGGGGCAGGGAGACGACGCCGGGCCGGATCGCGTCCGTGACCTCGGCGGGCGCCTCGACCTCGCCGGCGCGCGACGCGATGCTCACGGTCTGCCCGTCGGTCACGCCCAGGCGCGCCGCGTCGTCGGGGTGCAGCTGCAGCGTGCACGGCGCGGGGCCGCCCGTCAGGAGCGGCAGGTTGTGCATCCACGAGTTGTTCGACCGCAGGTGCCGGCGGCCGACGAGCACGAGCGCCTCCGGGTCCACCGGCTCGCCGAGGGTCGCCTCGAGGCGCGGCAGGTCCGCCAGGAACGCCTCGGGGGCGAGCTGGATCGCACCGGTCGGGGTGCGCAGCGCGTCGGGCATCGACGGGCGCAGCGGTCCCAGGTCGACGCCGTGCGGCGAGGCCTCCAGCGCGGCGAGCGTCAGGCCGTGGTCGCGGATGGCGGCGAGGGTCGTGTCGACGTCGGGGCGCTCCGTGGCGGCCCGGGGCGACGGGGCGGGGCCGACGCCGGCGGGCTCGGGCGGCGGGACGTACCCGTCGGCCAGCCCGTGCCCGTAGGGGCCCGTGCGCAGCATGAGGTCGATGAGCCGGGCCGGGCCGACGCGCGGGGTGCCGGCGGCGTCCACGAGCGCGGCGACGATCTCCTCCGGCTCGCGGCCCGCGACGGGCGAGGTCGGCGTCGCGGCCTCGCGACGGGCGGCCTCGAGCGCGACGAAGCGGTCGATCGCGGCGACGTCGGCGCGCGGCCCCTGGCCCGTGACGACGCCGACGAGGCGCAGGAGGATCTCCCACTCGTCGAGCGCGTCCTCGTCCATCGGCAGGACGGCGGGCGACCAGTTGGCGACGTTGCGCACGGCCAGGCGGGTGAAGACGACGTCGTAGTGCGCGCGCTGCAGGACGGACGGCGGCGGCAGGACGACGTGGGCGTGGCGCGTCGTCTCGTTGCGGTAGATGTCGACGCAGATCAGCGCGTCGAGCCCGGAGAGCGCGGCGTCGAGCCGGTCGGAGTCCGGGGCCGAGCGCGCCGGGTTGCCCGCCACGGTGATGAGCGCGCGGACCTGGCCCTCGCCCGGCGTCTCGATCTCGTCGGCGAGCGTGGAGGTCGGCAGCTCGCCCATCGCCTCGGGCAGCCCGCGGACGCGGCTGTGCCACCGGCCCGTGCGCATCCCGCTGCCGCGGCCGGGCTCGCCGCGGGTGTGGGCCGCGCCGGTCGCCGGGGTCGTCAGGAGCGCGCCCCCGGGCCGGTCGAGGTTGCCCGTGAGGACGTTCAGCGCGTCGACGAGCCACGAGGTGACCGTCCCGAACGGCACGGTGCAGGTGCCGATCCGCCCGTAGACCGCGGCGGTCGGGGCGGCGGCGAGCTCGCGCGCCAGGCGGCGGACGTCGGCGGCCGGCACGCCGCAGTGCTCCGCGACGCGCTCGGGCGAGAAGGGCCGGGTCGCGTCCTCCAGCGCGGCGAGCCCGTCCGTGAACGCGGCGAGCCTGCCGGGGCGCGTGAGGCCCTCCTCGAACAGGACGTGGACCATGGCGGCGAGGAGCAGCGCGTCGCCGCCGGGTCGGATCCGCACGTGCTCGTCGGCCTCCTCCGCCGTGCGGGTCCGTCGCGGGTCGACGACGACGACGCGCCCGCCGCGGGCCCGGATCGCGCGCAGCCGGCCGCGGGCGTTCGGGGCCGTCATCAGGCTGCCGTTGGACGCGAGCGGGTTCGCGCCGAGGACGAGCAGGTGCTCCGTCCGGTCGAGGTCCGGGATCGGGATGGACAGCGCCGTGCCGAACATCGCGCCGACGGACACGTGCTTGGGCATCTGGTCGAGCGTCGAGGCGCTGAAGACGTTCCGCGAGCGCAGCGCCTTGGCGAGCACGGGCGCGTAGATCGTGGCGCCCGGGGCGTGCGCGACGGGGTTGCCCAGGTAGATGCCGCACGCGTCGCGGCCGTGCTCCTCGAGGATCGGCGCGAGCAGCCGGTCGACCTCGGCGAACGCCTCGTCCCAGGTGCACTCCACGAGCCGGTCGCCGCGACGGACGAGCGGGTGGCGCAGCCGGTCGGGGTCGTCGTGCAGCTCCGTGATCGCCACGCCCTTCGGGCAGAGGAACCCGTGGGAGAAGACGTCGCGGCGGTCGCCGCGGACCTTCGTCGCCCTCCCGTCCTCGACGGTCAGCTCGAGGCCGCAGGTGGCCTCGCAGAGCGGGCAGGTCCGGTACGCGGTGCGCTGGGTCATGAGGGGGCCGGGGCGGCGCCGAGGGAGGCGGCCGCCGGGGCGCGCGCCAGCCTACTCCCGGCTCCTCCGGCCGTCCACGGGCGTGGACGCGCGCGCCTACCGCCGCAGCCGCAGCCGCAGGAGCGGATCGATGAGCCGCCACCGCGGACCGGGGTCGCGGGCCAGGAGCTGGCCGGCGTCGACGAGCGACTCGAGCGCCTGGTGGAACGCGCCCCGGCTCGTGCCCTGGCGCGCGGCGAGGTCCGCGGCGGTCGGCGGCCGGCCGTGCGCGATCTCGCCGAGGACGATGCGCTGCGTCCGGGTCAGCGGGGCGAGGGCCGCGGCGTGGATCTCGGCGGTCTGCTCGAGCGCCTCGGCGAGGACCTGCTCCACGGTGGCGTCGGCGTCCTCGTCGCGCAGGCCCGGCTCGGTGAGCCGTCGCGCGAGGAGGTGGCAGAGCAGCATGGTCCGCTGGGGGTGGCCCTCGCCGACCTGGACGAGCTCCGCGGCGGCGTCGCCCGGGTCGAGGTCGAGCTCCGCGAAGCGCCGCTCGACCTCGGTGATCGTGGACTCGATCGGCAGCGGGGACAGGGTCAGCGGCTCGGCCTGGCCGAAGAACGGCGCCTCGTGGCGCTCGAACATCCGGGCCATCATGGACGGCTCGGAGCCCGCGAAGACGTAGGCGACGTCCTCCTGGTGCTGGATGACGGCCCGCAGCCGGGCGTCGAGGCCGGGCCCGGCGATCAGCAGGTCCTGGAACTCGTCGAGGACGACGAGGACGGGCTCGCCGGTGTCCCGCGCCACCTCCGCCGGCAGCGCGAGCAGCTCCTCGAGGAGGCGTCCGTGGTCGGCGCGCGCGGCGCCGGCGGGGGCGAGGGTGAGGCGCGGTCCCGCGAGGGAGACGTCGGCGCCGAGGCGCTGGGCGAGGCGTTCGACGCGCCGGACGGGCGCGGCGTCGCGGTGGCCCGACCAGGCCACGAGCAGCGCGCGCGTGAGGCCGGCGAGGTCGCTGATGCCGCCCAGGTCGACCCGCACGGCGTGCCAGTCGGCCTGCTCCAGCGTCGCGGCGTGCGCGGCGAGCAGCGTCGTCTTGCCGTAGCGGCGCGGGGCGGCGAGCCGGACGGGCGTGCGCTCCCCGGCGGCGCGGCCGAGGAGCCGGAGCTCGTCCTCGCGGTCGATCATCCGGTCGGGCCGGACCGGTCCCGCGTGCTTGAACGGGTAGTCGGCCACCCGGCCAGTATAGGAGCGACTGGACGGCGCCGTACAGCTGTGGCTATACGGAGCCGTCCCGCGGTGACGGGTCGCGGCCCGTCGCCGGTCCGCGTCCCGTCCTACAGGTACGTGTTCAGCACGTAGTCGAAGCTGCGCCGCTTCGCGCCGCGCGGGTCGAGCAGGCCCGAGTCCCACGAGCCGTTGCGGGAGCCGGCGACCCAGCCCGGGTTGGGCTCGGACTGCAGCTGGTAGACGTAGCCGCGCTGGATCTGCGACCGGTACTTCGTCGCGATCGTCCGGAGGTAGCGCGTGGCGTCGTACTGGTACTTCTCGCGGGCGGCGTCGCTCGTCGCCTTCTTGCGCTGGGCGAGGAACGGGCTGCTGCGCTCGGACGAGGCCTTGCGGCTGTAGACGCCGCCGGACTCCGTGATCCAGACCTTCGAGCGGCGGACGGCCGGGGAGCGCAGGAACCGCGCCGTCTCGGTCGTCATGCGGTCGTTGACGTCGTGGTAGTTGTTGATGCCCCAGAACGGGATCCTCGTGCCCGCGCCCTTGGCCACGCGGGCGGCGTAGGCGGCGGTCCGCGCGCCGTTCTCGAGGTGCAGGTCGCCGGCGAGCAGGGTGCAGCCCGAGCAGCTGCGCAGGTCCTTCTTCACGGCCTTGTAGAGCCGGCCGAGGGCCTCGGGCTTCGTCTTGAACGGCCCGGTGAGGTTCGGCTCGTTGAAGAGGGAGAAGTCCTTCACGAACGGGTAGGCCGCCCGGAAGCGCTTGAGCTCGGTGCGGTAGGCGGAGCTCGAGATGGACCGCTTGAGCGACGAGGAGTTCGAGGCGGTGACCCAGAACGTCACGAGCGGGCGGACGCCGGCGGCCCGGGCGGCCGTCATCCAGGCGTCGACCTGCTCGGCGTAGAACCTCCGCGACGCGTCGTTCTTGAACTTGAGCGCGTCGAACCGCATCGTGTAGCGCGCGGTCTTCATCCCGGCGTTCTTCAGCTGCGTGAACGCCGGGTTCGTGAACGTCGACGCCTTCTGGTCGGCGATGCCCCAGGTCGTCGCGCCGGCGGGCGCGGCGAGGGCGGCGGAGGCCAGGACGGCCGTCGTGCCGGCGAGCAGCAGGCGGCGTGATCGGTGGCGGGGCGTGGTCTCGGTCATCGGGGCTCCTGCGGGCGGGACGTCGTCGGGCGGGCAGGAGCCATCTTGGCGCGTCGGCGCGTGCCGTGTGGCGGTTCGTGCCCGTTCGTCCAAGCGGTCGGCCGGCGGGACGGCGCGCGGGCGCCCGGGGCACCCGGTGGCCGGGCGGGGGTCGGCGTGCGCCCCCGCCCGGGTCGGCGGCCGCGGTCAGTGGCCGTGGTCGTGGCGCGCGATCGGGACGGACGCCTTCGTCGTCCGGGCCCGCTCGGCGAGCGCGCCCGCCTTGACCCGGCCGCTCCGGAAGAAGACGTCCTTCGGGATGCGGCCGGTCACGACCTGGGTGCGGTCCACGGCCTCGGAGATCGTGAAGTCGACGGCGATGCTCGCGAAGGAGTAGGCCTTGGCCTCCGTCATCCCCTTGTGGTCGACGAGCCACTTCACGGCCCGGCGCACCGAGAGCTTCAGGGCGCGGTCGAGGTCGTGGTCGATGCCCATGACCATCCAGTTCTTCGCGTCCTCGGCGTAGGGCCCGGTCGACCGGCGCTTGTGGACCTTGAACCGGAAGGTGCCGACGAGCGACTGCTCGTTCGCCGTGCCGCTCACCTCGCCGTCGCCCTGCACGGAGTGGGAGTCTCCGGTGTAGAAGCCTGCGCCCTTCTGGAAGACCGGGAGGTAGAGCTTGGAGCCGACCGTCAGGTCGCGCACGTCGAGGTTGCCGCCGTACGGGCCGGGCGGCACGGAGCTCTGGACGCCGTCGGGGTACGGGCCCGCCCCGGGCGTGTATCCGACGTACGCGCCGTCGGCGGGCTTGACGGCCATCACGCCCATGAACTTGTGGAGCGGCACCTCGACGCCCCGGGCGAAGAACACGACCTCCTTGCCCCGGCTGCCCTTGCGCTTCGACCGCCCGGTGCGCAGGAGGTGCTGGCGGACGTCGGGGGCGAGCCCGGCGATCGCGTCCGCCGGCGCCGTCGGGATCCGCAGCGGCGCGTCGCCGGGGCGGAACCCCGGGTAGGTCGTCGAGAACACGCCGCTGTCGGGCGCGGTGAGGTTGACGCCGTAGGGGACCCGCGTCTGCAGGTCCATGACCTCGATCTCGAGGGTGTCGCCCGGCTCGGCGCCCGCGACGTCCACGGGCCCGGTGAGGGTGTGGACGCCGGCGTACTTGGTCCGCTTTGGGAGGGTCTTCCAGAACGCCGTCGCGTCGGGGAGGACGTCGCTCGCCTTGACGCCGAGCTTCCCGAAGTACTGGACCGGTGAGACGTCGGGGACGGTGATCCCGACGGAGCTCAGCGTGTCGATCGTGACGACCTGGCCGGGCTTCACGGTCGACACGGGGCGGCGATCGATCGGGAACCCGCCGTAGACGACGTTGTCCGGTGTCGAGCGGACCTTGACCGGCTTCGGGGGCTTCGACGCGGCGGTGGCCGGTGACGCGGCGATGCCGGCCGCCACGAGGGCGGCCGCGAGCGCGCCGCCGAGGGCGGCGCGAGGGGTGTTCGAGGACAAGGGGGGGGGACCTGTGCTTCCTGATCGGTGGTGGGGCGCAGGAGCGTCTCCGCGCCACGCCCAATCAACCGGAACGCGCGTTCCAAGTCCTTGGCCAGATGGACAACGTGGCGGGCCGACGGTCCGGACGGGTCGGCGGGCCGACGGCGCGCGGCGGCGGCCGGGCCGCCGCCACGGGGCCGCGGTCCGCCGTGGCGGAGGTGCCGGCGACCGGCGCGTCAGGCCGCCGCCGTCGGCACCGGACCGCGCCGGGCGATCAGGGACGCGGCGAGCGTGGCGGTCACGAGGACGGGCGCCGCATCACCGCTGCTCCGCCGCCCACGTGGCGAACGTCCGCCACGCGACCTCGGGGTAGCGCCCGCGCACCGCGTCGACGTCGATGCCGTAGCCGTCGCCCGCGAGGAACGCGTACATCGCGCCGAGGTCGGCGCTGCGGGCCCGGACCTCCTCGAGCGGCTGCTCCTCGAACGTCGCGCCCAGAGCGGCGGCCATCCCCGCGGGGGTGGGGGCGTC
>WLOB01000320.1 GCA_009699505.1 Actinomycetota bacterium
CGACGGCCAGGACGGCGGTCAGGACGAACGTCGCGGCCGTCGCGGCGAGCCACGGCACGAGGCGCCGGCCCTCGTGGACCATCGCCAGGAACGGCACGACGAGAAAGAAGAGGAGGTCCAGCCGCGACGCGCCGCCCGCCGTGACGACGAGGCCCGCGACGCCGCCGAGCAGCGCGACGGACCAGAGGTCCAGGAGCAGCCGGCCGCGGCGGGTCGGGAGGATCCGCGCCCACGGCAGCAGGCCGAGGGCGGCGTGTCCCGCGGCGCCCAGCGCGGTCGTGACGAGGACCACGGACTCGTGCCGGACGGGCAGTCCGACCGCGATCCCGACGAGCACCGCGACGACCGAGAGCCAGCCCAGGAGGGCGGCCGCGCGGACCGCCTCGATCAGCGCGTAGGACGAGCCATCGCCCCGCGTGGACGCCTGCCGCGCCGTGGCTGTGAGACCCGACGCAGAGGCGATGGAGGACGCTCCCACGGTGCTATCGTCGCAGACGGTCGCTCTCGCTCGGTGACCAGGGTCCTGTCGCCCGTCCCACCCCTCGCCCCTGCTCTGCAGGGGCCGGACGGATCGCAGGAGACCCTTCGTGCACCCCCTCACCTCCCCACTCGCATCGGTCGCGCTGGACCTGTCGCGCTGGCAGTTCGCGCTGACGACGCTCATCCACTTCTCGATCGTCGCCGTCTCGATCGGCCTGACCTTCCAGGTCGCGGTCATGCAGACGCGCTGGCTGCGCACCGGCGACGAGACCTGGCTGCGGCTGACGAGGTACTACGCCAAGGCGATGCTGCTGTGCTTCGGCGTCGGCGTCGTCACGGGCCTCATCCAGACCTTCCAGCTCGGCATGAACTGGGCCGGGTTCTCGCGCTACGCCGGCGACATCTTCGGCGCGCCGCTCGCGCTCGAGGGCCTCGGCGCGTTCTTCGTCGAGGCGGTCTTCCTCGGCCTCTGGGTCTTCGGCTGGGGCCGGCTCGGCCCGCGCCTGCACCTCGCGTGCCTGTGGATGGTCGGCGTCGCGACGCTGATGTCCGCCTACGCGATCCTCACCGCCAACACCTGGATGCAGAATCCCCGCGGCTACGAGCTCGTCGACGGGAAGGCGCGGGTCACCGACGTCTGGGCGATCTTCCTGAACGTCGACGTCGGCCTGGCCTTCTCGCACGTCGTCCTCACCGCGCTCCTGACCGGCAGCGTCGTCGTCCTCGGCATCGCCGCGTTCCACCTGCTGCGGGGCCGCGACACCGACGCGTTCCTGCGCGTGGCGAAGCAGGCCTGCGCGGTCGGCCTCGTCGCCGGCTCGCTCGGCCTCGTCGCCGGGCACTTCCAGGGCGTGCGCGCCGTCGAGCACCAGCCGATGAAGATGGCCGCCGCCGAGGCGCTCTACACGACGGAGTCCCCCGCGTCGTTGTCGCTCTTCGCGATCGGGCCGCTCCGGGCGAACCCCGGCGAGCCGTCGTTCAACGTGAAGGTCCCGGGGCTCCTCTCGCTCGTCGACGACTTCTCGCTGGACTCCACGGTCCGCGGCATCGACGACCTCCAGCGCGAGGCGGTGGCGCGGTACGGGCCGGGGAACTACGTGCCGAACGTGCCGCTCCTCTACTGGAGCTTCCGGATCATGATCGGCATGGGCACGGCGCTCGTCGGCCTGATGGCGCTCGGCCTCCTCCTGACCCGCCGCGGGACGCTCGCCACGTCGCCCTGGTTCCTGCGCGCCGCGATGTTCGCGGTCTCCGCACCGTTCCTCGCCCAGGCCGGCGGCTGGATCCTGCGGGAGAGCGGCCGGCAGCCGTGGATCGTCCAGGGCCTCCTGAAGACCGCGGACGGCCGCTCGGCGAACGTCGGTGCCGTCGCCGTCGCGATCAGCCTCGTCGTCTTCCTGACGATCTACCTGGGCACCGTCGCCGTGGCGCTGCGCACCATGCACCACGAGCTCGCGGACGGCCTCGGCCCGGCCGATCCCGACGAGGACGTGCACGGCCCGGACGACGGACCGGACCACGGGGGCGCCGACCACGACGAGATCCAGGCGAGCCGCGGGGCCCGCCGGAGCGCCACCGCCGACCTCGCCCTGACGTACTGATGACCACGCCGACCACCACGGGGGACGGACGATGAGCCCGACCGACCTGCAGACCACCTGGTTCGTCCTCCTCGGCGTCGTCTGGGGGCTCCACCTCGTCCTCGGCGGCGCCGACCTCGGCGTCGGGATGGTCCTCCGCCGCGTCGACCGCGCGACCGCCCTGCGGTCCATCGGCCCGACGTGGGCGGCCAACGACGTGTGGCTCGTCGTCGCCGTCGCCGCGACCCTCGGCGCGATCCCGGGCTGGTACGCCTCGTGGACGTCGGGGCTGTACCTGCCGCTCGTCGTCCTCCTGGCGGCGCTCATGCTGAAGCACGCGGCGATCGAGTTCGTCGGGCACGCGGGCCCCGCCGCCGCACGGCGCTGGACCACCGTGCTCGTCGGCTCGAGCGTCGTCCTCGCGTTCGGCTGGGGCGTCGTGTGGGCCGCCGCGCTGGACGGGTCGCTCGCGGACGGCGGGGCCGGCGGCCTCGGCGTCCTGTCGCCCACGACCGCCCTGGCCGGCGCGGCGATGGTCGCGCTCTGCCGGGTGCAGGGCATCGCGTTCCTGCGCCTGCGGGTGGCGAGCTTCCGCCCGGCCCTGCCGCTCCTGCGGAGCGCCGTGGCCGCCGCCGTCCTGCTCGTGGCCGCCACGGCGGTGCTCGCGCTGGACGCCGCGGACGGCGTCGGGGCCGGCGCCCTGGCGGTCGGCGCGCTCGTCGTCACCGCCCTCGCGCTCGCCGCGCTCGTCGCCGAGGCCGCGCGGGGACGCGACGGCCGGGCCCTGGGCGCCGGTGCCCTGGCGACCGGCGGGGCGCTGACCGCGCTCTTCTCGACCCTCTGGCCGACCCCGGTGGCGGGCACCGGCCCGAACGCCGTGGCGCTCGCCGACGCGGCCTCGGGCGCGACGACCCTCACCGCGATGCTCGTCGTCGCCGTGATCCTGCTGCCCCTGCTCCTGGCGGTCCTGGCCTACGCGTACGTGCGGTTCCTGCGCCGCCCGGACGACGCGCCGCGGGCGGGCCTGGGCTCCATGGTGGCGCGCGCGACGCGCGGCACGCTGCGGGAGCTCGGATGAGCCGCGGGTACGGACGCCGGCGGCGCGGAGCCGTGGCGGCGACGGGCGGCGCGTCGGCGTTCGACGGCGTGGCGACGGCGGACGGGGCGAGCGCCGCGGCGCCGGCCGGCGCCGGGCCCACGGCACCGGACGAGGCGGCCGCGACGGACGACGGCGCGGCGGCGACCGGCGACGCCGACCACCCGGCCCCGGCGGCGACCGATCCGCCCACCGGGGCGGACGACGTCGCCCCGCCCTCCCCCCGCGACGTCCACCGCCGCCTGCTCGGCCTGTCCCGCGCGGCGCGTCTGCTCGTCGCGGGCACCGTCGCCTGCGGGGCGCTCGCCGCGGCCACGGTGATCGTCCAGGCGTGGGTCGTCGCCGACGTCGTCGGGGCGGCGGTCGACGGTCGGGACCCCACGCCCCTCGCGCTCGTCGTGCTCGCGGTCGCCGTCGCCGTGCGCGCCCTGGCCGCCGGCGGCACCGAGCTCCTGGGGCGCCGCGCCGCCGAGCGCGCGGGCCACGCCCTGCGCGTGCGGATCGCCGCGCGGGCCCTCGGCGGTCGGGCGGACACGGAGGACGAGGCCCGCCGGGGCGACGTCGTCACCGCCGCGGTCCAGGGCGTCGACGCCCTCGGCGACTACTACGCCCGGGCGGTGCCGGCGATCGCGCTGGCCGGCGCGGTGCCCCTCGCGGTCGTCGCCGCCGTCGCCTGGCGACAGCCCGTCGTCGGCGGCCTCCTCGCGATCACCCTGCCGGTGCTCGTCGTCTTCATGGTGCTCGTCGGCCGGGCCAGCGCGGAGCACGCACGCGAGCGTCAGCGGGCGCTGGCGATCCTCGGCGCGCACTTCCTCGAGGTCGTCCGGGCCCTGCCGACCCTGCGCGCCCACGGCCGCGAGCGCGCGCAGGCCCGGACCCTCGACGCCGTGGCGGAGCGCTACCGCGCCGAGTCGCTGAGCGCCCTGCGCGTCGCGTTCCTCTCCGCCCTCGTCCTCGAGCTCTTCGCGATGCTCGGCATCGCGATCGCCGCGGCCACGACCGGCGTCCTGCTCGCCACGGGCCACGCCGACCTCGCCACGGGCCTCTTCGTGCTCCTGCTGGCGCCGGAGGTCTACACCCCGCTGCGCTCCGCCGGCCAGCGGTTCCACGCGGCGGAGGACGGGGCGCAGGCCGCGCGGCGCGCGTTCGCGTTCCTCGACGAGGGGGACCACGCCGCGGGACCGGACGCCGCGGGCGACGCGTCCGCCCCCGACCCCGCCCGCGACGCGATCGTCCTGCGCGGCGTCGCCGTCGCGGGATCGGCCGGACGGACCCCGCGGCTCGTGCCGACCGACGTCGAGCTGGCGCCCGGGTCCCACGTCGCCCTGACCGGCGCCTCCGGTGCGGGCAAGACGACGCTGCTGGCCGCCCTCGCGCGGCTGCGGGACCCCGACGCGGGGACGATCCGCTGCGGCGAGGTCGACGTCCTGTCGCTGCCGCACGACGTCTGGTGGCGCCGGCTGGCGTGGCTGCCGCAGCGCCCGGGCCTGCCGCCCGGCACCCTGCGCGACGCGCTGCGCGCGGGCGCCGGAGCGGCGTGGGGCGACGCGGCCGTCGACCTCGACGACCGCATCCGGGACGCGCTCGCGCTCGCCGGCGCGGACGACCTCGTCGCGTCGCTGCCCGACGGTCTCGACACGCTCGTGGGCCCCGGCGGACGCGTCCTGTCGGCCGGCCAGACCCAGCGGCTCGCGCTGGCCGGCGCCCTCGCGTCGACCGCGCCCGTGGTCCTGCTCGACGAGCCGACCGCGCACCTCGACGCGGCGAGCGCCGAGCGGGCCGCGGAGGGGATCGTCCGCGCGTGCGCCGGCCGCACGCTCGTCGTCTCGACGCACGACCCGGTCCTCGCGGCCCGGTGCGACGTCCGCCTCGACCTGTCGGCCGGTCGCACCGGCTCGCGCGCTCCCGCCGCCGTGTCCGGCGCCGACGACCCGGTCCCCGACGCGCCCCACCCCGGCGCACCCCGCCCCGACGCGCCCCACCCCGGCGCACCCCGCCCCGACGCGCCCCACCCCGGCGCACCCCGCGCG
>WLOB01000321.1 GCA_009699505.1 Actinomycetota bacterium
CCCGGTCCGTCGGCGTGGAGTCCCCGACCGGCGGTCGTACCGGGCCGACCGCTGCCTCGATCGCCGACCTCCGCACCGCCACGTCAGATCCGGACCCCGCCGTCCGACGTTCCCTGCCGCCCGCCGTCGTCGTCCCGAGGAGTCTCCCCCGTGCCCCACCCCATCGATCCGCCCCGACTGTTCGTGTCCCACGACCGGGCCCTGCACCGGCTGGTCGCCGTGGAGTTCGGCCGGACCGCCGAGGACCAGCCGCCCGGGCACCGGGTCGAGCTGTACGACTCGGGGCTCACGTTCCTCCTCGACGCGCCCGGCGGCCGGACGGTCGGCTTCGTGGTCGAGGCGTTCGACACGTTCGACCCCGACGCCCCGGACGTCGCGGCGATCTGGGGCGGCCCGCGCCTCGACGCCCCGTCGCTGGGCCTGACCGCGGCGACCGTCGGCGAGATCGTCGTCGCGGCCCGCCGGCGCCTCGGCGGTCGGCACTCGGTCGACCGCACCCTCGCCGCCATGGCGACGGCCTGCGACGGACCCGAGGCCGTCGCCCGCTGGACCCACTGCCTCGACGCCGGCGACATGACCGCGCACCTCGAGGTCGGCCGCGTCCTCCTGGACCTCGACCGCCCGGCCGAGGCCTACGCCCACCTGCGCCACTACGCCTCGATCGCCCCGCACGGCGCCTGGTCGTGGAACCTCCTGGGCCGCGCCGCGGAGGCGATCGGCCAGACCGAGGAGGCCCGCCACGCCTACGGCCGGGCGATCGACCTGGCACCGCCGGCGGGGGACGCCGGGAGGCGGGACGCGGAGGAGCGGGTGGCGGGGTTGGAGGAGCGGCTCGCGGGATTGGAGAAGCGGCGAGTTCGCGAGCACCGGACCGCGGCCGGTCGGCGCGAGGACCCGCGCAAGGGGGCCTGAGGCTCCGGGCTCAGGCCAACGGAATCAGCCCCAGCCGTCGGAGTCCGGCACGTCCGCCAGATCGTCGTACCCGTGCGCTGCGAGCTCCTCGGCGTGGACCTGCTGCTTGGCGGCCACCGGGTACAGCTCGGCCAGGAGATCGACGAGCATCTCGTCGAGCTCGTGACGGAGGTCCTCGACCCGCTCGTTGATGCTCTCCGCGTACCGACGGTGGGCCGCGATGACCGGCAGCGGCGCCTCCATGTAGCCGGCGAACGGACCGTGCAGGCCACGCAGCTGCACCTCGATGCTGAGCGCGAGGCGGTGGATACCGGTGTGCCACCGGCCGGCCTCCCACTCGACGTCGTCCGAGCCGCGGAACTCGAGGACCAGGTCGACGATCCACGCGGGCATCGGCGGCGCAACCTTCGGCTCGTGCTCGAGGTCCGCACCGAACGCCGACGCGAACGCGGCGTAGCGCGTGCCGTAGGCCCCGGCGAGGTCGGTGCCCGGTGCGCTGTGCTTGCGCGCATCGCGCCACACCTGGACGACGTCCGAGAACGAGTAGAGAGCGGGAGACGTCATGCGTCCTTCGGGTCGGTGGGGCGACGCCCGACCTGACGGCGACGGCCGTTCCATGCTGCCGGATCGCGAGGCGCCCGACGACTTATCGCCCGCCGCGGGACGACCGCAGACCGGCCAGTCAGATCTGCCGGCCCATCCCCGACCATCTGCACATGTGGTCTCCGTCCCCGCTCCAGTGCCGCGCCATGGATGCGTTGATCGCCCGCCATCGCGAGCTCCTTAAGGGCGACCGCGCGTCGACGCTCGAGGACGGCCTCGTCGACGACTTCCGCGACAACCTGCTCCCCCACCTGACCGACGAGGACGAGCGGTGGATCCGCGAAGCCTTCGAGCAGGGGGACGGGCACGAGCTCGCTCCGCGACCGGGACGTCCACCGCGGGCGCACGCCTCCTACTCGTCGGCAACCCTCGCGGCCAACACCTTCGCGCCGTTCCGGGAGCGAGCCGACGCGCTGACGTTCACCGGGCTCGGCGGCTTCGAGGGCGTGCGCCTGGAGGCGAAACACCATCCGCTGCCGGAGCGTCTCGAGCAGGGCGGCGTCCTGAAGGAGGTCGCCAATCGCCGCGAGGCCAACCTCGACGCCGAGCTCACCGGTCCAGGCGTCCTCGTCGGCGTGGAGTCCAAGCTCACCGAGCACCTACGCGCCGAGGAGCCCGAGGCGCTGAGTGGCCACTACCGGCGGACCGCCACCCTCGCCCCGTTGCCCGAGCAGTGGCGCGCGGCGATCCGCCGACGCATGGGTGGCTCGTCGACCGCGGCATTCCTCGACGCCGCACAGCTGCTGAAGCACGGTCTCGCGCTGAGCCGGGCGGCGGCCGACGGGGCCTTCGGTCCCTGGCCGGTCGACGTGCACCTGGTGTACGTGTACTGGAGGCCGTCGAACGCGGAGGACTTCGAAGAGCTCGAAGCTCATCGGGCCGAGGTCGACGCCTTCGCGGAGGAGGTCGCCGGCGAGGGCCTGACGTTCCACGCCATCACCCATCAGCAGCTGTGGGACGCGTGGCGCGGCGATGACCGCTCGCCGGCGTGGCTGGTGCACCACGCGAACGCGGTGGAGCAGCGGTACGGGGTCGAGATCTGAGCGGGGCCACCCGCCACCGCCCGACGAAGGTCGCGCGACCTCGCGCGGCTCAGGACGACAGATTGCGGCGCTCCTCCTCCGTCGCCTCGCGCACGGAGCGGTAGAGCGCCGACCCGCAGGGCATGCCGTCCGGTCGCATCAGCAGCACCGCGTGAGACCCCTCGCGGTGCCGCTGGATGAGCACGTGGTCCCCAGGCGCCGCGAAGAACGTGTTGTCCGTCCACAGCGCCTCCTCGAGGTCGATCCCGACGGGGTCGAAGACGTAGACCTTCGAGCGGTCGAGGGCCGGGTAGTCGTTGCGCATCGGGTCTCCTGGGATCACGGCGAGGCAGACGACCTGCTCGCTCCCATCAAGGTCGGACCGCGACGGGCGAATCCGACAGCTCCCGCCAGGTCGCAGGCCCGTGCATCCGCGGCATACGTCCGCCCCGCCGTCAGATCCGCCCCCGCCGGCCCGACTCCTCCGATGCACCTCGCGTCCCGTCCCAGGAGCCCGCCGATGATCGTCCCGACCGACCCACCTCGCCTCTTCGTCTCGCACGACAAGGACTTCCACTGGCTGATCGCGCTCGAGTACGGGCGGGTCGGCGAGGATCAGCCGCAGGGGTGCTGGCACGTGGTGTCGGACGACTGCGCGTACCTGCTCGACGCGCCCGAGGGCCGGGTCGTCGGCTTCCGCATCAACGACTTCCACACCTTCGACCCGGACGAGCCCGAGGTCGAGGCGATCTGGGAGGGACCGCGGTTCGATGCGCCCATCCTCGGCCTGACCAACGCGACGGCCGGCGAGATCGCGATCGCCGCGCGGCACCACTTCGGCGACCGCGACTCCCTGAACCGGGCGATCTTCGGCGTCGCGACCGGGCACGAGGGCGAGGAGGCGCTGACCCACTGGACCCACTGCCTCGAGTCCGGCGACGCGATGGCCCACTTCGCGCTCGGGTACACCCTCTTCGAGCTCGGCCGCCTGACCGAGGCCTACGGGCACCTGCGCCACTACACCGAGATCGCGCCGATGGGCGCCTGGAACTGGCACTGGTACGGCCAGGCCGCCGAGGCCCTGGGCGAGATCACCGAGGCCCGCCGCGCCTACCGCCGGGCGATCGAGCTCGACGACCCGGACGAGGACGGCGACTCCGAGACCGACGCGGTCGAGCGGCTCGCGGCCCTCGAGCAGCGGGTGGCGGAGGGGGCCGCGAAGGCCGCGGCGGAGGCGGCGGCCGTGGTCGCCGCGACGCAGACCGCAGAGCGAGCGGGCGAGTCTGAGGATGAGCCCCGCGCGGCCTCCTCCCACGCCCCGAGCATCACCCCGTCCTCCTCCGGGACCGACGACGAGGACGACCTCTCGGACCCCGCCGACCACGAGCGGATGATCGCGTTCGACGGCGAGGACCTCCCCCACCTCGGCCGGCGCCAGCTCGAGGCGTTCGACCGCGACCTGGCCGCCGGCATCACCGCCGGCGCACGGAAGAAGTCCTACGCCGCCACGGACCCGAACGAGGACGCGGTCCGCGTGTTCCGCGCGGACGGCGCGACGGTCATCCTCGTCGCCGACGGCCACAACGGGGAGTCCAGCGCCCGGGTCGCCTGCGACGTGATCGCCTCGCTCCTCGAGGAGGACCAACACGCCGTGGACACGGAGGCGGACCTCGTCGAGCTCCTGACGGGCACGAACGGTGCCGTCCGCTCCGCGACGGCGGCCCTCGGTCAGCCCGAGAGCCGGACGACCCTCGTGCTGGCGGTCGTCCGCGGGAGCCGCGTGCGTTGGGCGAGCATGGGCGACTCCCTCGTGCTGCTCGTGGAGCCCGACGGCACCGTGCAGCGGCTCGGCACGCCGCGCCACCGGTTCCTCGGCTGGCCGATGGACGCCCACGACGTGCTCGCCGCGGTCGACCACGGCGAGGAGACGCTGCCGGCCGACGGCTGGCTCGTCCTGGCCAGCGACGGACTGACGGACTTCGTCGACGACCCCGCCGAGGCCGTCCGCGCGGCCACTCGCCTCGAGCTGCTCGCGCACGTCGACGACGAGGACCTGCGCGAAGCGCTCCGCCCCACCGCGATCCGCGTCGTCGACGAGCTGATCGATGCGGCATGCGACGGCGGCGCCGGCGACAACGTGGCCGTCGTGGCGCTGCGCGGGACGGGCGGCGGCGTGCGCCCGCCGGTCCTGCGGTCCATGGAGGCCTTCGACCTCCCGCTGCAGGACCGGATCCGCGGCTGCCTCCTGGGCGGCGCGATCGGCGACAGCCTCGGCGCCGGCATCGAGCACGACTCGCTCCGGCGCATCCGCCGGCGCTTCGGGCCGGACGGCCTGCGGGACCCGGCGTCGGCGTACGGTCGCGCGTCCGCCGTCACCGACGACACGCAGATGACCCTCTTCACCGCCGAGGCCCTGCTCCGGACGTTCACCCGTGCCGCCGAGCGCGGGATCCCCGGCGACCCCGTCCTGCAGCTCGACGAGGCCTACGCCCGCTGGCTTCGCACCCAGGGCGAGCAGAGCCAGCGGTGGACGGACCCGAGCATCGTCCCCAGCACCGTGGAGCGCCTGTTCGCGGGGCCGAACGCCCGCCGCGGTCCGGGCCGCACGTGCATCGCGGCGATGCGCGGCAGC
>WLOB01000322.1 GCA_009699505.1 Actinomycetota bacterium
CAGGCCGGTGCCGGTGTTCATCGCGGCGGTGATGCCGACGACGCGGCGGTCGGCGCGGACCTCCTCGATCATCCGCTCGCCGAAGACCTGGGTGTAGGTCGGCGGCTTCGGCGGTGCGTCGGGATCGACGGCGACCTTCGGGGCCGGCGCGCCGCGGACGATGGAGCCGGGCTTGGCGGCGTGCCACTTCTCCATGCCCTCCAGGCCGCCGTCCTCGGCCGGCGCGAAGCCCTTGCCCTTGACGGTCTTGACGTGGACGACGACGGGCCGGTCGGCCTTGAAGGCCTGGCGCAGCGCGGTGCGCAGCGCCGCGACGTCGTGGCCGTCGACGACGCCGACGTACGCCCAGTCCAGCGACTCCCACAGCTCGCCGTGCGAGTTCAGGAGCTTCATGGAGCCCTTGAGCTTGGGGCCGACGTTCTCGACGATGCCGCCGACGCCCGGGAGGTCGGTCAGGCGGTCCTCGACGCGCTCCCGACCGTGCCAGAGCTTCGGGTGCAGGCGGACGCCCTGGAAGTAGCGGGACAGCGCGCCGACGTTCGGCGAGATCGACATGCCGTTGTCGTTCAGGATCACGACGAGCGGCGTGCCCATGCCGCCGGCCTGGTGCGCGGCCTCGAAGGCGACGCCGCCGGTCATCGCGCCGTCGCCGATGACGGCGACGACCTTGCCGGGCTTCTCCGCGCCGTCCGAGTTGGCCTCGCGGATCCGCATGCCCTCGCGCAGGCCGACGCCGTAGCCGATCGACGTAGACGCGTGGCCGGCGCCCATGATGTCGTGCTCGGACTCGTGGATCGCGCAGAACGGCGCCATGCCGTCGTACTTGCGGATCGTGCCGAGCTGGTCGCGGCGACCCGTGAGGATCTTGTGCGGATAGGACTGGTGGCCGACGTCCCAGAGGATCTTGTCCGACGGGCTGTCGAGCAGGGAGTGCAGCGCGACGGCGATCTCGCACGTGCCGAGATTGGCCCCGAAGTGGCCGCCGATCTCACCGACGGTGTCGATGATGTGCTCGCGCACCTCCTGAGCGACCTGCTGCAGCTGCTCCTCGGTGAGCCCGTGGAGGTCCTGCGGGCGATCGATGCGGTCCAGCAGTCGGGTCACGGGTCAGTTAGTCCTCGTGTGGATGAAGGCGGTGAGGGTGTGCAGGTCCTGGGCTTCACCTGAGGGTACGGCGGAGCGGAGGGCTGCGGATGCGGCGTCGTGGAGGCCGGAGGCCATGCTCCGGGCGCCGTCCAAACCGTACTCGGTCACGTACGTGCGCTTGCCGTGGCGCTCGTCGCTGCCCTGCGGCTTGCCCAGGTCCTGGTCCGTCCCCGTGACGTCGAGGATGTCGTCGACGACCTGGAACAGCACGCCGAGATCCGCGGCGAAGCCGCGCAGCGCGACCGCGCGCTCGTCGTCGACGCCGGCGATCCGCAGCACGCAGCCGACGGACGCGCCGATGAGCCGGCCCGTCTTCAGCTCGTGCAGGACGCGCAGGTCGTCGGCCGTGGCGAGGGCGACCGCCTCGCCCGCGGGACCGGCCGCGACGCCCTCCACCGCGGTCTCCTCGTACTCGTCGTCCGCCGCCTCGAGCGCCTTGTCGGCCGTGACGTCGAGGTACTGCCCGCCGACCATGCCGTCCACGCCCGTGGCGTCGGCGAGCTCGGACGCGGCGACGAGCAGGTGCTCCGCGGGGACGCCGGCGGCGAGGCCCGCCTGCAGGAGGTGCTTGAACGCCTCGGCGTAGAGCGCATCGCCGGCGAGGATCGCGACGTCCTCGCCGTAGGCCACGTGGCACGTCGGGCGACCGCGGCGCAGGTCGTCGTCGTCCATCGCCGGGAGGTCGTCGTGGATCAGCGAGTACGTGTGGATGAGCTCGATGGCCGCGGCCAGCGGCATCGCGGCGCGCTGCTCCAGGCCGAGCGCCCGGGCGGTCGCGAGCGCCAGCACGGGACGGATTCGCTTGCCCCCGGCCAGGAGGGAGTACCGCATGGCCTCCTCGAGGCCGCCGACGGCCGGCGCCCGGGCGGGGAAGCGCAGGTCGGCGAGGTACGCGTCGACCGCCGCGCGCAGGTCGTCGGGGTACGGACCGCTCATCGGGCCGTCGCCTCGCGCACGAGGCGGTCGAACGCCGCGCCGGCGTCCGTGGCGCTCTGGGCGACCTGCTCCGCGGCCGTGACCTGGGCGTCGGGCTCGGCGGCGTCGTCCGCGACCCGCCCGAGCGCGTGCTCGAGTCGGGCGATCTGGATCTGCAGGTCCTGGTCGGCCGCCGGGTCGCTCACCCCCACAGTGTGCAGGATCGGGCGGACCGTGGCGCGGCAGCGCGCCGGCGGCGGCTCAGTCGGACGCGGGGCGCGCGCCCCGGTCCTTGAGGATCGCGGAGAGGATCCCGTTGACGAAGCCGGGGGCCTCGGCGTCGCAGAACGTCTTCGCGGTGTCGACGGCCTCGGAGATCGCGCCCTCGGGCGGGATCGGGCTGTCGGCGGGCACCACGTCGGGGTGCAGCATCTCGAGCAGCGCCACGCGCATGATGGACCGCTCGAGCGGGTTGATGCGCTCGACGCTCCACCCCTTCGCGTGCTTGCCGATCAGCGCGTCGAACTCGTCCTGGTGGTCCGTCGTCGCGTGCGCCAGGGACCGCGTGAACAGCGCCGCGTCGCGATCGAAGAGGTCGTGGAGCGGCCGCCCGGTCAGGTCGTGCTGGTAGACGGTGAAGACGGCTTCGCGCCGCTGGTCGCTCCGGCGGGACATGCGGCGGCGCTACGCCCGGGACATGTAGTCGCCGGTCTCCGTCTGGACCTTCACGCGGTCGCCGATGTTGACGAAGAGCGGGACGCGGATCTCGGCGCCGGTCTCGAGGGTGGCGGGCTTGTCGCCGCCGCCCGACGCGGTGTCGCCGCGCAGGCCGGGCTCGGTGAACGTGACCTCGAGCTCGACGGACGACGGCAGCTGGACGTCCGAGGGCTGGTCGTCGATGAAGAGGATCTGGACCTCGTCGTTCGCGCGGACGAACCGCAGCGCCGACTTCACGGCCGCGACGGGGATCGCGAGCTGCTCGTAGGACTGGGTGTCCATGAAGTGCGCGTCCGTGCCGTCCTCGTAGAGGTACTGCATGTTGCGCGCCTCGGTGTGCACGGCGCGGAACTTCTCGCCGGCGCGGAACGTCTTGTCGATGACGTTGCCGTCGCTGGCGCGGCGGAGCTTCGAGCGGACGAACGCGGCGCCCTTGCCCGGCTTCACGTGCTGGGTCTCGAGCACCTTGAAGACGACCCCGTCGACCTCGATGTGGTTGCCGTTCTTCAACTGGTTGGTGCTGATCACCGCGTTGCCCCTCGATCTGACGTCCGGGCCCCGTGAGGGGCGACCGGGAAAGGATATGGCCCGCGCCGCGACGGCGTGGGCCGCCGCCCCGGACCTGGGTCGTCCCGGGGCGCGCGGGTCAGCCGGGCTCGCCGGCGACGAGCACGTCGACCAGGCCCGGGTAGCGCCGCTCGAGCTCGCCGCGGCGGAGCGAGACGAAGCGCAGCGTGCCCTCCTGCCGGGTGCGCGTGATCCCGGCCTCGCGCAGGAGGCGCAGGTGGTAGCTGCCGGTGGACTTCGGGAGTCCGAGGCGCTCGCCGAGGGCGCCGCACAGCAGCTCGTCCTCGGCCGCGAGCGTGCGGACCATCGCCAGCCGCAGCGGGTCCCCCACGGTGCGGAGGATCTGCGCGAGGTCGAGGGCGTCGACCTGCGGGTGGTGGATGGTGTCGCGCGTCGGGGCCGGGGTGGCCATGGGGCCTATGCTACAACATTCAAGGTTCCAAATCTTTGGAACTTCGGCACGCCCCGGCCGCCCCGTCCGGGCCGGAACCCGCGACGACGTCGAGGCCATGACCGCTCCAGACCGCTCCCCCGCCCCGCCCGCCGGCCCCTCGGCCAGCGACGCCCCGTCGCGCCGGTTCGAGCTGCCGCCCACGGCCGCGTACTGGCTCATGGCCGCGATCATCGGCCTGTCCCTCTTCGCGTCGGCCACGCCGTCGCCGCTCTACGCGACCTACCGCGAGGAGTGGGGCTTCTCCCCCTTCGTCCTCACGGCGATCTTCGCCGTCTACTCCGTCGGCGTGCTGGCGGCGCTGCTCGTCGCCGGCCGGATCTCCGACGACGTGGGCCGCCGGCCCGTCCTCGTCGGCTCGCTCGCGGTGCTCATCGTGTCGACGGCGATGTTCGTGGCGGCGAGCTCCGTCCTCTGGCTGTTCGCCGCGCGCGCGCTGCAGGGCGTCGCGACCGGCGTGGCGCTCGGCTCCGCGGGAGCGGCGCTGCTCGACCTGCACCCCCGACGCGACAGCCACGGCGCGGGCCTGGCCAACGGGTTCTTCAGCACGGCGGGGATGGGCCTGGGGGCGCTCGTCGCCGCGGTGCTCGTCCAGTACGCCCCGCTGCCGATGCGGCTGCCGTACCTCCTGCTGCTCGTCGTCTTCGGGGCGCTGCTCGTCGGGGCGCTCCTCATGCCCGAGCCCGTCACGGAGCGGCGTCGGCTCAGCCTGCGTCTCGAGGCGCCGCACGTCCCCGCGGCGATCCGCGGGGCGTTCCTCCTGTCGAGCCTCGGCGTCCTGGCGTCCTGGTCGATCGGCGGGCTCTTCATGTCGCTCGGCCCGCAGCTCGCCGCGATCGAGCTGGGCACGAGCAACCACCTGGCGGGCGGCGTGGCGATCCTCGCGCTGACGGGCGCCGGGTCCGTCGCGCAGCTGGTCTTCCAACGGGCCGCCCCGCACCGCCTGACGACGGTCGGCGCCGTCGTCCTCGCCGTCGGGCTGGCGTCCGTGGTCGGGTCGCTGTCGCTGGACTCCGGCGCCCTGTTCCTCGCCGCGTCGACGCTGACCGGCGTCGGGTGGGGCGCGGCCTTCCTCGGGGCGCTGCGGTCGCTCACGGCGGTCATCCCCGCCGCGACCCGCGCCCGGACGATGTCGGCGTTCTACCTCGTCGCCTACTCGTCCCTGTCCCTCCCGGCGCTCGCCGCCGGGCTCACGGTCTCCGCGTGGGGCCTGCTGCCGACGTTCCGCGTGTTCGGCGCCGTCGTCGCGGTCCTCGCCCTCGTGGTCGCCGTGGCGGCCCACCGGACCCGCCCCGCGCGCGAGCCGGCCGGGGACCGGGCGTCCGCCGCCGCGGTCGTGCCGATCGTCGACTGAGGGGCGG
>WLOB01000323.1 GCA_009699505.1 Actinomycetota bacterium
CGGCGACGCCCGCGCGACGCCGGACGGCGGCCGCGCCCCGGCCGGGGCCGCCCGCGAGGGTCGCGACGACCCCGCCGGGAGCGCCCGCGAAGGTCGCGACGCCCCTGCCGGGAGCGCCCGCGACGGTCGGGACGACGCCCCGCCCCGGGACGGGGATCCGCGAGGAGGGGGCGGATCGTCGCCGGGGCGGTCGGGCTCGTCGTCCTCGTGATCTTCGTCCTCGGGCAGCTCGGCGGCGGGGACGAGGCGGCCGACGAGCCGCGCGGCGGCTGGCGCAGCGGCGACGCGCGGGGCGTCGGCGGCTGGGCGACGGTGCTCGGCCACGAGGGCGTGCGCCTGCGGGTCCGCGAGGTCGATCCGGACGACCTGCGGCTGCTGCCGGGGACGACCTACCTCTTCGCGGAGTCGCTGCTCACGCGGCGCTCCGCGCGCCGGGTCGCGCGCGAGGTCCGTCGCGGTGCGCGCGTCGTCGCGGTCGGGCAGGATGCCCGGCGCGTCCTGCGGGCGCTCGGGGAGCCCGTCCCGACCCTGAGCGGGCCGCCCGGGACCGCGGTCCCCGCCCGCCGCGCGCCGGAGACGCGGGCCACCGACCGCGTCGCGCGACAGGGACCCGTCTGGGCGACACCGCCGCCCGGGATGCGCGAGCTGCTCGTGCTCGACGCGACGGCCCCGCAGGACCGGGTCGTCGCGGGCGAGCTGCGGGTCGGGCGCGGACGGGTCGTGCTGATCCCGGACCGCGGGATCGTCGACAACCGCGGGATCGTGCGGGCCGACAACGCCGCCTTCGCGGTCGCGGTCACCGGGCGCGGGCGCGTGGTCGCGCTGCGGCCCCGGGACGGCGCGTCCGCCGGCGGGCTGCCGCCGCGCGCGGTCGCGGTCGTGCTGCTCCTGGCCCTCGCCGCCGGCGCGGCGCTCGTCTCGCGCGGCCGGCGCCTCGGTCCGCCCGTGCTGCCCGACGAGGAGCCGACCCCCGGCCGGTCCGGGTACGTGGACGCCCTCGCCGCGGTGCTGGCGCGGACGGCGGACCGCACGACGGCCACCCGCCGCCTGCGCGCCCGCGGCCGGACCGTGCTCGCGCGCCGGGTGGGCCTGGCCCCCGACGCGCCGGACGACGAGGTCCGGGCCGCCGGGCTGCGCGCCGGGCTCACCGAGGCGGACGCCGCCGCCCTCGCCGGCGGGGACGACGGTCCCGGCCGCACCGCCGATCTGCAAGCCGTGGGACGGGCGCTCGCCCGTCTGGAAGGAGACACCCGATGATCGACATCGTCACCGCACTGCGGGCGGAGGTCGGCCGCGTCGTCCGCGGCGCCGACGCCACCGTCGACCTGCTCGTCGCCGCCGCGACCCTCGGCGGCCACGTGCTGCTGGAGGGACCGCCCGGCGTCGCCAAGACGCTGACCGCCACGGCGCTCGCACGGGCGCTCGACGTCGACGACGCCCGCATCCAGCTCACCCCCGACATGCTGCCGTCGGACGTGACGGGCACCGTCGCGCTGCGCGGGTCCGAGCTCGTCTTCCGGCCGGGGCCGGTCTTCACGAACGTCCTGATCGCGGACGAGATCAACCGCACGCCGCCCAAGACGCAGTCGGCGCTGCTCGAGGCGATGCAGGAGGGTGCCGTCACCGTGGACGGCGAGCGCCACCCGCTGCCGGTCCCGTTCCTGCTCGTCGCGACGCAGAACCCGATCGAGCAGGAGGGGACCTACCCGCTGCCCGAGGCGCAGCTGGACCGCTTCCTCTTCCGGGTCCGCGTGGGCTACCCCGACGAGACCGCGGAGCGCGAGATCGTCTCGGCCGCCCGCGACGGCCTGCGGCCCGCCGCGCTGGCCGACGTCCGGCCCGTCGTCGACGCCGCCGCCCTGGCCGCGGCCCGCGCCACGGTCCAGGACACCTTCGTCCACGCCGACGTCGTCGAGTACGTCGTGGCCGTCGTCCGGGCGACCCGGTCCCAGCCCAGCGTCGAGCTCGGGGCGAGCCCGCGCGCCGGGCTGCACCTGCTCGCCGCGGCCCAGGCCTCCGCCCGGATCGCCGGTCGCGACTTCGTCACGCCCGACGACGTCCGGGCGGTCGCCGAGGTCGTGCTCGCGCACCGCCTCGTCCTGAGCCCGGAGGCCGAGCTCGAGGGCACCCGGGACCGCGACGCGGTCGCCGCCGCGCTGGCCACCGTCCCGGTCCCGGCGTCGCGGTGAGCGGCGCGCCGCGCACCGGGGTGGGACCGGCCGGGGGCGCGGCCGCCGCATGAGCCCGTCGCCGCGCGTCGCCGTGCTGCTGGCCGCCTGCGCGGTCGCGGCCGTGCTCGTGCCCGCGGGGCTCATCCTGCTGGCCGCGCTGCTCGTCGTGCTCGCGTCCGTGGCCGACGCGCTGCTGGCCCGGCGCCGGGCACCGGTGCTCGTGGCGGACGCCCCGGGCATCGCGCCGCGCGGCACCCCGGTGCCCGTGACCGTCCGTCCCGCGACGCCCGAGCCGGCGCTGCGCCTCCGCCTCGCCGGCCTGCCCGGCGTCGACGTGCAGGACGGGGAGGGGACGGGTGCCCTGGACGCCCGCGTCACCGCGGCGCGCCGCGGCCGGCACCTGCTGCCGCCACCCGTCGCGCGGCGGACGGGGCCGCTGGGGCTCGGGCGCTGGGACCATCGTGCCTCCGGCCCGGTCGAGCTGCGGGTGCTGCCGGACTACCGCACCGCCCACGCGCTCGCCGCCGCGGCGCGCACGGGTCGCACCGCGTCCGGGCTGCGCAACCGCGGGCCGTACGGCCTGGGCACGGAGTTCGACCACGTCCGGGACTACGCGCCCGAGGACGACGTGCGGCAGGTGAACTGGCGGGCGACCGCCCGCATGGGCCGGCCCATGAGCAACCAGCGGCGCGTCGAGGCCGACCGCGACGTCGTCGTCCTGATCGACGGGGGCCGCCTCGGCGCGGCCCCGGCCGACCGCGACCCGACCGCGGGCGAGCACGCCGTGCCCGACTTCGCCGGTCCCTCCTGGCGGTTCCCGACGCCCGAGGCGCGACGCCGGGCGCGCGAGGCCCGGGAGCGGGCCGCCGCCGACGGGGCGGTGCCGTCCGACGCCCGCCTCCTGGACGTGTGGCTCGACGCGGCCGCCGCGGTGGCCGCCACCGCCGACGCGCTGGACGACCACGTGGGCACGATCGCCTACGACGACCGGATCCGCCGGCACCTGCAGCCGCGCCGCGGCGCGGGCGACGCGGTCGTCCGGGCGCTCCACGACCTCGAGCCGACCCGGACCGACAGCGACCACGAGCGCGCGTTCCGGGCCGTCGGCGGGACCCGCCGGGCGTTCGTCCTCGTCCTCACCGACCTGCTCGACGAGGCCGCCGCCGCGCCCCTGCTGGCCGCCGCCCCGCTGCTCGCCCGCCGGCACGCGCTGTGCGTCGCGACGGTCGAGGAGCCGCGGCTGCGGCGCCTCGCCACGACCGCGCCGGAGGACGAGCTCGGGGCGCTCGCCCAGGCCGTCGCGGTCGACGTGCGGGCCCAGCGCGACGCGGTCGCCGCCCGCCTGACCGCCCGGGGCGCCCAGGTCCTCACCGTCCCGCCCGACGCGCTGCCGGCCGCGGCGGTCCGGGCCTACCTGCGGGCGAAGCGGCGCGGGGTGCTCTGACCGCCGCGCCGGGCCGTCGCGGGCGCGCCGGGCGCACCCCGGCGGACCACGGCCGCCCAGTACGCGGCGCCGAGGCCGACGCCGAGCGCCGTGACGGCCACCGCCGACCAGCCGGCCGGCGACACGAAGCCCTCGACGATCCCGCACACCACGAGGAACGGCATGGTGCCCAGGACGACGAGCACGGTCGGCCGGGCGACGTCGCGGACCGCGGCGCGCCGGGTGCCGCCGCCCGGATCGACGACGACCCAGCCGACGGCCATCCCCGCACCGGCGGCGACGACGATGCAGGTCAGCTCGAGGACGCCGTGGGCGACGATGAGGTGCAGCACGTCGTCCAGGTTGCCGTTCGCCGCGGCCACGCCCATCACGGCACCGAGGATCGCGCCGTTGTAGGCCACGATCAGGACGCCCGGCACGACGCACAGCAGGCCGGCGACGAACGCCATGAACGTCACGCGGATGTTGTTCGTGAAGAGCTGCGACGAGAAGGCGGCGGACTCCGAGGACGCCAGGCCGCGGTCGCCCGTCGTCGGCGGTGCGGCGCCGTCGATGAAGTCGCCCGGCACGAGGCTCGCCGCGACGGCGGGGTCCAGCGCCGCCCAGACCCCGACGACGAGGGCGGTGCCGAGGAGCGCGAGCGACGCCACGCCGATCCACCGGCCGAGGGCCCGGACGAGGACCCAGTAGTCGCGGGTCAGGAAGTCGCGGGCGGAGCCGCGGGCGCCGGACCGGGCGTAGACGAGCGACCGGGCGCGGCGCACGAGCAGCTCGAGCCGCCCGACGACGGGGTCGCCGGGGTAGGCGCGCCGGGCGTGCGCGAGGTCCGCCGCCGCCGCGCGGTAGGCGGCGCCGAGCTGCAGGACGCCGTCCGTGCCGAGCCGCTCGGGGCGCGAGCCGGCCCGCCGCAGGAGCCCCTCGAGCGCGTCCCACGAGGGGGTGCGGTCGGCGAGGAAGCGGGATAGGGTCACGGCCGTGCAGGAGTATCACGACCGCCTGACGATCTCCACCCCGGAGGCGGTCGACGTGGTGCTGGACCTCGCGGGCCCCGGGACCCGCATATCGAGCGGCGCGATCGACCTGGCGCTGCAGACCCTGGTGGGGCTCGTCGGCGCCGTCGCGCTCGTCGGGCTGTCCGGGCCCCTGAGCGCGGAGTGGACCACCGTGATCGGGTCGATCGGGGCCTTCGCGCTCATCTTCTTCTACGACGTCGCGTGGGAGCTCCTGAACGACGGGCGGACCCCGGGCAAGTCGTTCCTCGGCCTGCGGGTCGTGCGCGACGACGGCCGGCGCGTGGACGGCGGCTCGAGCGTCCTGCGCAACCTGCTGCGCCTGATCGAGCTGCCGCTCTTCTACGCGCCCGGGATCGTGCTGATCACGCTGACCCGCCGGCACCAGCGGATCGGGGACCTGGTCGCGGGCACGCTCGTGGTCCGCGAGCCCCGTCGCGCGTCGCGGGCGCTGGCGCACGCCGCACCGGACGGCGCGGTCGCGGACGACGACCGGTCCGGCGCGACGCCGGCGGGACCGTCCGCCGACG
>WLOB01000324.1 GCA_009699505.1 Actinomycetota bacterium
CCGCCCCGTGCGGCGCCGGCCGCGGTCGCGGCGCCCGGCCCGGCGTGACCTGGCCGACGGCCGCGGGGCGCGGACGCCCGGCCTAGACTCGGTGGGGTGGCCGTCCTGCACCGCGTCCCCGGGGGCGCCGACGCGGACGGCGACCGGGACCGCCTCGGCCTCTTCGCGGCGCTCCTGGCCGCGGCCCTCGTGCTCCACGTCCTCTGGTGGCACGGCCTCGCGGTCCGCTCCCCGTGGTTCGCGGTCGTGCTCGCGGCGGGGTGGGTCCTCGCGCGCCCGACCGCCTTCGGCCGGCTGCTCCTCCTGCTGGCCGTCGCGTCCGCGGCGATCGTCCTCGAGCTGCCGGCGCTCGGCACGCACCTCCTGCTCGTCCTCGTGCTCTCGTGCTGCGTCCTCGTCGACGTCGCCGTCCGGCGGGTGCGCGACGGTGCGGCGCCCGGTCCCGCCGTGGCGTTCGCGCGGCTCCGGCCCTTCCTGCGCGCGCTCGTCGTCGTCCTCTACCTGGCCGCCGCGCTGGCGAAGCTCAACACGACCTACCTCGACCCGGCCGTCTCGCCCGCCGGGCCGCTCTCGGCGCAGGTGCTCTGGTTCGCGCCGGACGCCCTGGCGGCGCCGTGGCACGTCCGCCCTGCGATCTGGGGCTCGCTCGCCGCGGAGCTCGCGCTGCCCGTCCTCCTCCTGTGGCGCCGCACCCGGTCGGCGGCCCTCGTCGTCGGGCTCCTGTTCCACGCGGCGCTCGCGCTGGCGGGCACCGTCCCGTTCACCGCCCTGGTCCTCGCGCTCTACGTCGCCTTCCTGCCGGGGGACGTCGTGGGACGCGTGCGGGACGCGGCCGCCCGGGTCCGGCGCGTCGGCGTCCCCGCGGGGGCACTCCCCGCCGCGGCGGTCTGCGCCTGGCTCGCCGCCGCGGCGCTGGACGTCGCACCGGGGCGGACGACGGGCGAGGTGCTCGCGACGGCGACCCGGGTCCTCGTGGCCGGCGCCGGGGTCGCGGCGGCCGTCCTCGTGGTGTCGACGGGTCGCAGGACGCGGGCCGGCCGGGGACCGTCGGCGGCCGCCGGAGCCCGCTCGTCGGGGCGGCCCGGGCGCCCCGCACCGGCCTTCGTCGCCGGCCTCGTCGCGCTCGTCCTGGTCGCCGCGAGCCCCTACCTCGGACACCGGGCCGGCGACGCCTTCACGATGTACTCGGGGCTCGACGCCTCCCCGGACGGGTGGAACCACGTGCTCCCGCTGCATGAGGCCCCTCCCCGCGGGGAAGGAACACGGGGAAGGACGTCCACGGGCGGGCGTCCCGCCGTAGAACCGGTGCGGGGCCCGGAGGGACGACGTCGCGCCGCACGTCGTCGGCACCCGGGTCCGCACACGATCCCCACCAGCACCCTGCGACCTCCCGGACCCCCGACCTCCTCGAAGCTCGTCGCCGTGCGCCTGCACACCCGGCGCGCGGACGGGACGACGTGGGTGGACCGCGGCGGCGCCTACGTGCCCGAGTCCGTCGTCCGTCCCGGCGCCACGGGGCTCTTCTACGACGGGCTCTCGCACCAGGTCGAGGACGTCCGCGGCGAGGGCGCCGACGTCGAGGTGTGGGCCCGCGCGGCCACCGGCGGCCGCCGGCGCTGAGCGGAGCGGGCCCGACCCGCGCTCCGGCGAGGACGATCCTTCGCGCCGACCCGGTGCCCCCGGACACCCGTCGGGGCCGACCCGGACGGCCGGCCCTACCGCGGGGGCCGCTGCGCCAGCTCGCTCGGGTGCACGGGGCCGTCGCCGAACCGCCGCGGCACGCCGTCGGGTCCCGCGACGTGCATCACCGGCTGCCCGTCGACCTCGACGATCGTCGTGATCGTCGTCGGCGGTAGCGCCGTGCCGCAGGCCGCCACCGCGTCGGCCACGCCGGTCGCCGTCCCGAGTCGCCGGGCCTGGGCGAGGGTGGGGTAGGAGAGGACCGGCAGCCCCTCGCGGGCCTCGCCCAGCAGCGTCGCCGGCGTCACCCAGCGCGTCTCGTCGATCTCGTGCGCGTCGCGGACCGGGGCGGCGTCCCCGTCGACCGGCGCGAGGAAGAAGACCGTGTCGAAGCGCCGCGGCAGACCCTCCGGGGTCAGCCAGCGGTCGAACGGCACGAGCGAGGCGGGGGAGAGCTCCAGGCCGACCTCCTCGCGGACCTCGCGCACCGCCGCGGCGCGCCAGCGGCCGTCACCGTCGCCGTCCCCGGGCTCGACGCGACCGCCCGGGAAGACCCAGAACCCCGGCAGGAACAGCGACGCCGCGGAGCGCCGGCCCATCAGCACCTCGAGGCCGTCGGCGCCGTCGCGGACCACGAGCGCGGCGCCGGCCTCCCGCGGGACGACCGGCCGCGAGGGCGCGGGCCGGTCGTCGGGCGGGGGCCCGTCGGGCGTCGCGCTCAGCGCTGCTCCTGCAGCATCTCGGCGACGAGGAACGAGAGCTCGAGCGACTGCTGCGTGTTCAGGCGCGGGTCGCAGGCCGTCTCGTACCGGGTGGCGAGCTGCTCGTCCGAGATCTCCTGGCCGCCGCCGAGGCATTCCGTGACGTCCTCGCCGACGTTCTCGACGTGGATGCCGCCCGGGTGCGTGCCCAGGGCGCGGTGGACCTCGAAGAAGCCCTTGACCTCGTCGACGACGCGGTCGAAGTGGCGCGTCTTGTAGCCCGACGGCGCCTCCTCCGTGTTGCCGTGCATCGGGTCGCTCTGCCAGACGACGACGTGGCCGGAGTCGCGGACCGCCTCGACGATCGGGGGCAGCACCTCGCGGACGTTGCCGTTGCCCATGCGGGCCACGAGCGTGACGCGCCCGTCGACCTTGTCCGGGTCGAGCGCCCGCACGAGCGCGACGGCGTCGTCCGGGGTCGTCTTCGGCCCGATCTTCACGCCCGTCGGGTTGGCCGTCAGCGCGGCGAAGGCGACGTGCGCGCCGTCGAGCTGGCGGGTCCGCTCGCCGATCCACTGCATGTGGGCGGAGAGGTTGTAGAGCCGGCCGCGGTCCAGGCGCAGCAGCGCCCGCTCGTAGTCCAGGACGAGCAGCTCGTGGCTCGCGTGCATCTCGACGGCGCGCAGCGACGTGTCGTCGACGCCGCAGGCCTTCATGAAGCGCAGGGACCGGTCGATCTCGTTCGCGACCCGCTCGTACCGCGCGCCGGCCGGGGCGCTGGCGACGAAGTCCATGTTCCACTCGTGCACGTGGTGCAGGTCGGAGAACCCGGAGATCGCGCGGGTGAGGTTCATCGCGGCGGACGCGTTGGCGTAGGCGCGCAGCATCCGGACCGGGTCGGGGCGGCGGCCCTCGGGGGTCGGCTCGAACGCGTTGACCATGTCGCCGCGGTAGGACGGCAGGCCCAGCGCGTCGGTGTCGGACGAGCGCGGCTTGGCGTACTGGCCGGCGATGCGCGCGATCTTGACGACCGGCATCGACGTGGAGTACGTCAGGACGACGGCCATCTGCAGCAGCGTGCGGATCGTGCCGCGCAGGTGCGCCTCCGTGTTGTCGACGAACGTCTCGGCGCAGTCGCCGCCCTGCAGCAGGAACGCCTCGCCGCGGGCGACGGCCCCGAGCCGCTCCTGCAGCCGGTCGACCTCCATCGGCAGGGTGACGGGCGGGACCGCCTCGAGCATCCGGCGGACCCGCGAGGTGTAGTCGGGATCGGGCCACGACGGCTGCTGCAGGGCGGGCCGCGAGAGCGCCTCGTCGAGGGCCGCGCGGAGCTCGGGCGGCAGCGGCGGCAGGTCGGGCAGCGACTCCGCGGGGATGTCGATCGTCCAGTTCACCCCCGGGAGCCTACGGGGCGGGGCGTCGCGGCCCCTCGCTCGGCGCGGCGGGAGGACGCCCCGCTCGACGGACGTCCCGGTCCGCCCCGCCCGGAGGGCGGTCCGCCCCGTCCCCGCGGGGCGGACGCCCGGGTCGACGTCGCGTGCGCGGCGCCGGGTCGGTGCACCGGCGCGACCCGCGGTGCCCCGGGGGTGACGGGCGAGTACGGTCGTCCGATGACGACTGCTGCTGCTGACGCCCGCTCGGGCGATATCGAGGGGCGGGTCGTCGACTGGGTGCGGTCCACGCTCGCCGGATCCGCGACGACGGAGCCCGTCGAGGTCACCGCCTCCGCCACGCGCGCCGTGAGCCTGCCCGACGACGGCCTCGAGGTCCGCCCGGAGGACTGGACCGTCAGCGTCGCGCTGCGGTTCGCCGGCGCCGACCGCGCCGCGAGCGGCGAGGCCCTCGCCGGGCTCGTCGACGCGACGGGCACCGTGACGCTCGAGGAGCGCGACGCCGCCGAGCTCACCGGGCCGTCCGAGGCCCCGGGCGCGGACGACGCGACCGACGAGCCGTTCGAGACGACCCTGACGGTCGGGGTCACGATCCCGTGGCCCAACCGCAACGACGCCGCGGCCGAGTCGGCCTAGGTGTAAGGGCCCGGGCGGCCCCGGATCGCGGCGGGGCGCCGCGGTCCGTCGGTCCGCCCGCGCCGGCGCCGGTTCGGGGCCCGGTCGGCCGGACCCCGCCCGGCCCGTCGGGCCCGGCCCGGCACCCGGCCGCCGCCTCCGCTTCAGACGCGCGGCGCCCGGCCGATCACCCCGTCGACCGCACCACCGCGGGCGACCGGCGGGGACGAGCGCACGGGGGCGCGTGCGACGGCCCGCGTGCACCGCCGGACGGAGGCGCGCCGGGCTGCGATGGTGTCGGTCAGGCACACGTCCCGCACCACCGTCCCGTCCCGCTCCCGATCGCGCACCCCCATGCCCGATGACCCCGACCTGGACGACGCGCTCCGCGCCGTCTGGACCCGCCGTCGACCCCTCGTCCTCCAACGCCTCGGCGTCGTGGAGGACGCGCTCGCCGACGGCCTCGAGCAGCGCCTGAGCGACGAGGGACGCGCCGAGGCCGAGCGCGCCGCGCACCAGATCGCGGGCTCGGCCGGCACCTTCGGCTTCGCGGACGCGTCCGTCGCGGCGCGGAGCATCGAGCACGCGCTCCGGGACGACATCGCCGACCCGTCGACGCTCCTGCGCGTCGCGGGCCTCGCCGCCGACCTCCGCGCGGCGCTCGAGGCGTCCGCACCGTCGCCCGACCTGCACGCCCGGGCCGCCGGCGCCGTCCCGGCGGCGACGCCCGGGACCGCCGCTCACCCGGGCGACGCCGGC
>WLOB01000325.1 GCA_009699505.1 Actinomycetota bacterium
AACTGCTCCTGCGAGCGGCTCGACCCGGCGACGCCGACGTGGTTGACGGAGAGGACGCGCCGGCCGGCGCCGACGAGCTGCTCGAGGAACGGGACGCCCCAGTGGCCGTGGGTGCCGCTCATGCCGTGGATCAGGAGCAGCGGCTCGCCGTCGCCGAGCTCGAGGACGGTGCGGTGGGTGCCGTCGGCGAGGTCGATCCGCCGCGTCTCGTACGGGAGGGTCACGGTGCGGACGTCGCTGCTCACGAGGCCGAAGATAGTGCAGGTCCGGCGCTCCCGACCCCGGTGCGGACGCGTGTCCCGGACGTCCGGCGGGGGCGCACGCCGTCCACCCGCTGCTGGGGCCCGGGGCGGCACGTCGCGGTCGGTGCGACCTGGCCGACCGGTGCCCGGCGGGCCGCGGCCGGCGCGGGGCGATGCCCGCGGGACCTACCGCGACAGGGTGAGGCGCCTCGTCATGGGCAGGTCGCCCATGGAGGTGACG
This sequence comes from Actinomycetota bacterium, assembly GCA_009699505.1. Lineage (GTDB taxonomy): Bacteria > Actinomycetota > Thermoleophilia > Solirubrobacterales > Solirubrobacteraceae > Patulibacter. The sequence continues at coordinate 484 of WLOB01000325.1, forward strand.
GTCGAGACGGTTCTCACGCGTCGCACGGCGCGGAGCAGCCTCCGGCCGTCGGCCGTCGGCCCGGCGACAAGCGTGGCGCTCCGTCCGGCCGGCACGTCGAACGCGACGTTCAGCACGACGAGCACGGCCCGTCGGCGCCCGAGGGCGACCTTCGTCGCGGTGCGCACCCTGATCCGCCCGGTGCACCGGGTCCGCCCGGCCGTGCAGGCGACCTTGAGCGACACCTTCCCGCGCCGGAGCCGGAGCGACGACGACGTGATGCGGACGTTGCGCGGCTCGACGGGCACCGCCCGCGGCGGCACGACGGGGGCGGCCGGGGTGGTCTCGGGCACCGGCGTGGTGGCGGCCGGGGCGCCGGGGGCGGGATCCGCGGGCGGGGGCGTCGTGGTCGTCGGCGTGCCGGAGGTCGCCGGCGGCGCGGTCGGGGTCGGGGTCGGGGTCGCCGGGGGCACGGGGACCGGGGTGGCGTCGGCCGGCGGGTCGGAGGCGACGCGGGCGGCCGGGCAGGGGTTGGTCTCGCCGGACGACGACATTCCGGCCCGCGCGCGCAGGTGCTTGCAGTACTCGAGCCCGAACGCGTCGGTCGGCGTGCCGTCGTTGAGCTTGATCAGCGTCGGACCGTGGTCGCAGGTCCACCCCGTCGCGTCGCCCGGGGCCGCCGGGGTGCCCTCGCGCATCGCGTTCCACGTCCATGCGAGGTAGGAGACGTCCTTGCCGTCCGCCCACCGGGTGAACGCCCCCGTGAAGTCCGCGCGGCAGTCGTACTGGCCGATCTCGCCGGTGACTACGGGGCGGCCGGTGGCGCGAATGCCGCCGAGGTCGCGGTCCCAGCACGCCACGTCGTTGCAGGCCGTGCCGGCGCGGGCGACGCTGCCGTCGGCGTTGCGGCGGGCGCCGTAGGCGTGGAACGCGGCCACGAGCCCCGGATCCACGCCGGTCCCGCCGCGGCCGTCCGGGGTCCGCGGCAGGTGTGTGGTCCAGCCCGAGAGGTCGTTCGCGTAGTCCAGGCCGCCGAGGAGGATGGGTTGCGGCGGCAGCGACTGGCTGCGCTCCTCCGTGCGGATCGCCGTCACGAGCGCGCCCACGCCCGCAGTTCGGTACGTCGGGGTGGGGTCGGCGGGCAGGGGGTCCGCCGGCGTCGGGGCGACGACGGGGTCGACCGTGTTCACGTCGCAGCCGTCGCGCCAGCAGGCCCAGCCGGCACCGGCCGGGACGGCCTCGTCCTCGTCGAGGTGCGGCTCGTTGAAGACGTCGTAGATGACGTTGCGCCGCTTCCCGGTCGTCGGGAGGGCACCCGCCATGCGGCTCACGACGCTCTTCCAGAAGCGGGGGCCCTCGTCGGCGTCGGGCATCGGCAGGAGGCGCATGCCCAGGTTCGGCACGAGCTTCCCCGCCTCGGTGGTGCTGGCGACGTGCAGCGACAGGACGGCGATGATCCCGTGGCGACCGAGCTGGTCGACGTACGCGGCGATCGCCGACTGGTAGTTGCTGCCGGAGTACTGCGGATTCAGCGCGGGATCGCCGAACCAGCAGGCGTCGCTCAGCGGGATGCGCACGGCGTTCACGCCCCAGTCTCGCATCGCCCTGATCGAGTCGTCGGGCTGCGCGATGTCCGACGGGACGGTCGGGCGGCTCGGGTCGTAGCTGTTGTAGGTCGGACCGTCGAAGATCGCGTAGCCGCCCCTGCCGGGCCGGCTCGGATCGGCCCCGGAGGCGCAGGCGTACTCGGTGCCGGAGCGGTTGACCCCGCGAAGCTGCAGCGGCTCGTCCGGGCGTTCCAGGTCGACGAGCCGGTCGCCCTCGACGGCGACCCGCGGCGGGGCGACGTCAGCCGCGGAGGCCGCGCCGGCGCCCGACAGGATCAGCACCGTCGCCACGAGGGCGACGGCGATGGCACGCAGGCGGGTGGTCATCCGTCCGTGCATCGGCAGCGGGCGTCGGATCCGGGTGCCCGACGGCGTCACGCGGACGAGTGGTCGGGGCCGCGGCACCCCAGGAGGATCCCACGGCGGACGCGCGTTCGCGCCAACTCGACGGCGTCGGGACCGTCCGGCCCCGGCCGCCCTACGCCTCGGTCTCGACCCCGCCGGCCTGGACGCCCTTGGGCAGCGGCGGCAGGTCGACCGGGGTGGCGTGCAGGGCGCGGGTCTTGATGTCGCGCCAGGTGACGCCCTCGCCGAGCATGGCCGGCATGCCGAGCGCGAGGGCCGTCGCGATCTCGACGGCCTGCAGGACGATGCCGTAGCCCAGGGCGTCGGCGTACGAGACGCCGTAGCCCGAGACCAGGACGGTCACGCAGGCGGCCTGGAAGACGCCGAGGTTCGACGGGGTCAGCGGCAGGACGGCCGTGACGTTCACCGCGAAGAGCACCGCGGCGGCGGCGCCGAGGCCCTCGTCGATGCCGAACGCGCGCAGCAGGAGGAAGCAGGAGACCCACTGGAGGACCCAGGCGAAGAGCTGCGCCCCGATGGCGACCGAGCCCAGACGGGGGCTGCGGAAGACGCGCAGGCCCGCGCGCAGGGACTGGAACAGCTCGCGCAGCTTCGTCTGCACGCGGTGCAGGCGGCCGCTGCGGTCGCTCGAGCCCCAGCGCAGGCGCAGGAGGACCGGCCCGAAGAGGACGACGAGCAGGATCGCCGCGGGGGCGATCGCGAGCGTCACGAGGGCGCCGTCGTGCCCGCGGAACAGCCTGATCGAGCTGATCATCACCGCGCCGAGCAGGATGAGCGCGAAGACGTTGATCAGCGTCTGCGAGACGAGGGTGCCCACCACGACGGGCAGGCGCTCCCGCGGACGACCGATCCGGCGGGCCATGATGATCGCGCGGGACGGCTCGCCGAGGCGGGCCGGCAGCGTCGCGGACATCATCACGCCGATCGCGGTGGCGCGGAAGGTCTCCATCCGCGTCATCGCCGCCTCGGGGATGGCGGCGCGCAGGACGGCGTGCCACGAGATCGCGCGGAACGCCATGGACGAGGCCATGACGGCGAGCGCGAACAGCACCCACAGGGGCGACGAGCGCACGAGGCTGGTGGCGATCGACTCCAGGCCGATCCGCTCGAGCGCGACGGCGCCGAGGCCGACCGTCGCGAGGACGCCGGCACCGACGAGGCCCTTGCGGGCGAGGCGCCGGCGGCGCTGGGACCGCTCGCCGCGCGTCGGCGGCTCCGTCGGCGCGTCGGGCCGCGGCATGCGGCGCGCGGGGACGGCGGGGCGACCGTCGGCGGGCTTCAGGCCGCGCCGCATCTGCACGCGCTCGACGCGGGTGGCGGGCTCCGGCGCGGTCTGGGCGTCCTCGTAGACGGCCATGACGCGCTGGGCGATGCGGGGCCACGCGTACTTGCGGGCCGCGCGCGCGGCGGCCTCGCTCATCGTCCGGCGGCGCGCGGGGCGCAGGGCGAGGTCGCGGAGCGCGTGGGCCAGGGCGAGCGCGTCGCCCGGCGGGACGAGCACGCCGTCGCGGCCGTGGTCGACGACGTCGCGGTAGCCGACGATGTCCGACGCGACGACCGGCACCCCCTGGGCGAAGGCCTCCGTGAGGACCATCCCGAAGCTCTCGCCGCCGAGGGACGGGGCGCAGAGCACGTCGCAGTCGGCGAGCTCGCGGTGCTTCGTGTCGTCGTCGACGCGCCCGAGGACGCGCACGCCCTCCATCCGCTCGTCGAGCGCCATGCGCTGGACCTCGGCCTCGTCCGGGCCGATGACGACGAGCTCGACCGGCAGCTGCTCGCGCAGGGCGTCGAAGGCCCGCAGCAGGATCGGCAGGCCCTTGCGCTCGACGGCCTGGCCGACGAAGGCGATCTTCATCGCGCCGGCCGGCCGCTCGGGCCGCGGGTGCTGGACGTGCTCGGGGTCCAGCAGGTCGACGCCGTTGGGGATGACGCGGTAGCGCCCCCCGTAGTAGCGCTGCCCCGTCCACGCGGCGGCGTCGGAGACCGCGATCCGCTCGACGAGGCGGTTGAGCCGGCGGCGGGCGCCGGCGGCGACACCGATGCCGTTCGTCAGGTCGTTCGTCGAGTAGCAGTGGAACGTGCCGACCATCGGTGCGGCCGTGCACGACATGAGGGTGTTCCAGCCCAGGAGCGGCGCGTGCGGCTCGTGCAGGTGGATGACGTCGTAGCCGCCCGTGTCGAGCGCCTGCTGCAGGCGTCGGATCGACGCCGGGCTGATCGCCAGGTTGGAGACGCCACCGTTGGCGGGGATGCCGACGGTGCGTCCGAGCGGCACGAGCCACTCCGGTGGTGTCCGGTCCTGGGGCGGGGCACCTCTGTGGAGCCGGGTCGCGAGGCTGTCCGGCGGATCGAACGGCGCGAGCACCCGGGCGTCGTGCCCCTGCTCGCGGAGTTCCCGCCCGAGTGCCTCGATGTGCCGGGCCACGCCCCCGGGATACGTCCACGAGTACGGCGAAACCAGCGCAATGCGCATTACCGGGACAGTACACGCGAAGTCGGCGAAGGGAACACCCGCCGAGCGACCTTGACAGGACGGTCACGGAACGGGGTTCGCGGGACGCACCGGCGGAGGACGCCCGATCGGGCCCCGCCCGGCCCCTCGGGGCGGCTCGCGCGCCCGGCTCCCGAGCGCCCGTGGGCGGGGCCGGCGCGGGGCGCCGCGGCCGGCCCGGAGCCGGCCTGGTCGCCGGGGTCAGCC
>WLOB01000326.1 GCA_009699505.1 Actinomycetota bacterium
CGACGTAGAGCGGCAGGGCGACGAAGTCGTTGAGGACCGCGCCGCCGACGAGCCAGAGCGCCAGGTTGAGGTACGCGGCCTCGTAGCGGCTGTCGAACGCCTGCGACAGGGCCCACGCCATGAGCGCGATCGCCGCGAGGTGCAGCAGCAGGTGCAGCGGCGACGCGCCGTAGCTCCGCCGCCACCGCGACACGGGCCCGTGGGGCGCGCCGTCCCCCGGCGGCCCCTCGCCGGACGGGACGCCGTCGAGGCGGTCGCCCGCATGCGCCGGCCCGCCGGCCGGCACCGCGCCGTGCGTCGGTGTCGGCCCGTCCGCCGGGCCGTCGATCCGGTCCTCGTCGCTCATGCGCGCACCCACTCGAGGGCCCCGACCCACTTCGTGCAGTGCACGCCGGGGAGCGCCGGGACGATGATCCGGGCGGGGTAGCCGTGGTCGAGCGACAGGTCGACGCCGTTGACCCGGAACGCGAGCAGGGCGTTCTCCGCGTTGGCCTGGTCCGCCGACAGCGTCGCCCGCCGGAACGCGCCCGCCTGCTGCAGCGACCCGACGCGCAGGAGGTCCTCCGGGTCCGCCTCGACGAGCGCCCCGAGGTCGCGCAGGCGCACGCCGGTCCAGGCCTGCGTCGTCGACCAGCCCTCGACACACGCGATCGGCAGGTCGTGGGTGTAGAGGGGCAGCAGGCCCATGACGGAGTCGCGCGAGAGCTGCAGGGTGCGGTCGCCCGCGCGCAGCTCGAGCAGGTACCGCGCGCCGACCATCGCCGGGGTGATGCGCGCGACCGCGGCGGTCTTGTTCACCGGGAACCCGTTCGGGCCGTCGAGCGCCAGGCCGTTGCCGCGCGGCGCGAGCACCGCGACCTTCCGCAGCGGCCCGCCGATCGACTGCCCGACCGTCGTCGCCAGGAGGACGCCGGAGGCCGCCGTGACCAGGCCGAGGACGCCGCGGCGCGAGATCGTCGCCGGCGCGGGGTTCGGCGTCACGAGGCCCCCGGGCTCGTAGGGCTCCGGCCGGGTGTCCTGCAGGTTCGTGCGCAGCGGCCGGAGCTCGCGGCCCGTCCGCATCGCGCGGCGGACCTTCGGCATCCGGATCGCGACGTGCAGCACGATCGAGGCGATGAGCACCCAGCCGCCGTAGTAGTGCGCGACGACGAAGTTGAACTGCCACGGGTACCAGAGCTGGACGTTCGCGATGCCCGTCGCGAGCTGGAAGAACGCCGAGCCGACGAGCAGCAGGTTGGCGAGCTTCGTCAGGACCTCCGCCGGGTTCGGTGCCGGCGGCCACGCGAAGAGCTTCGGGATGACCGACCACAGCTTCGCCAGCACCACCGGGACGAGGACGATGCCGAGCGTGACGTGGGTGCCCTGGTTCAGCGCGTAGAGCCACGCCGGGTTCGTCGGGAAGTCGAAGGTGACGAACTGGAGGTCGAACTCGCGCGGCACGACCGCGTTGCCGTCGAGCTGCGGCATGTACGCCGCGTGCGAGACGAGCCCCGTGAGGAAGACGATCGGGAACCCGATCAGCAGGACGATGCCGAGGGCCGCGGTGAGCCACGGCCCGCGGATCGGCGAGCGCCAGAACCCCGGCCGGGCCGGGCCGGGCGGCGGCTCGGCCGGGAGCAGGCGCGGGATCCTCACGATGCGGCGCTCATGTGCGCCGCAGTGCGCAGAAGTGGCGGTCGCCGTCGGTCCAGCGGTCCTCGACGGTGAGGCCGGCCGCGGCGGCGGGCTCGGCGATCGAGTCCACGGTGACGCGGGCCCACGGGAACCACGCGCTCGTCGAGCCGTCGGACTCGATGCGGATGCGGAACGCGTCCGTGCCGTCGCCCGGGTCCTCCGCGGTCGCGGTGGCCGCGCCCGGGGGGTCGAGCTCGACGAGCACCTGCCCCGTCGGGCACAGCAGCTCGGCGACCCGGCAGAGCAGCGCCTGCGGGCGGCCGCCGATGCCGATGTTGCCGTCGAGCAGCAGCGCGGTGGACCAGCAGCCGGGGTCGGGCGCGACCTCGAAGATCGAGCCCTCGACGACGTGGGCGCCGCCGTCGCGGGCGTGCCGGACGGCCGTGGGCGACAGCTCGATGCCCAGCGCGGTGACGCCGCGGCGGCTGAGCGCGTGGACGTGGCGGCCCGGGCCGCAGCCCACGTCGAGGACCGGGCCGGTCGCGCGGTCCAGGACGCGCTCGTCCACGTCGGAGGCCGGCGCGAGCCAGCGCCCGATCGGCATGGACCAGACGGCGCCGTCCGTCGCGCGGACGACGAGGTCGTCCGCCCCGTCGTCGAGCAGTCGGCCGAAGAGCGTGCTGGGGTTCACCGGGTCGGCTCCGGGGTCCGGGGGGACGGGTCGTCGGCCGGCGGGGCGGCCGCGAAGGTCGCCTCCGTCCGGGCGAGCGTGCGTGCGAACAGGGTCCCCGGGGCGAGCGCGGCGACGGCGCGGGCGTCGTCGATGAGATCGACGTCGCGGCGCTCCGCCAGGAGCGCGACCGAGAGGCCGTGCTCCTTGAGACGTGCCTCCTGGTCGGCACCCGTGTGCTCGGTGCTCATGGGAAGTCCTACGAAGAGGGCGGGATCCTGGACGCGGAGGCCGATGGACCAGTAGCCCCCGTCGGGGGCGTGGCCGAGGACCGCGTCGGTCCCCTCGGCGCGCAGCGCGGACCAGGCGTCCGTCAGGTCGGCCGGGGTGACCTGCGGCGTGTCCATGCCGACGAGGACGGCCCCGCCGGTCGCGTCCGCCCCGACGTCCTCGAAGGCGGCGGCGAGGCGCTCGTCGAGCCCGTCGCCCCGCTGCGGCAGGACCTCGAAGCCGTCGGGCAGCCAGGCGCCCGGCTCGCCGTCCAGGACGATCACGCGCCGGCCGGCGGGGGCGTCGAGCACGGCGGCGAGGGTGTCGCGCAGCGCGGCCTCGGCCAGGTCGGCGGCCTGCTGCGGGGTGCAGGGTGGGCAGAGCCGCGTCTTGCTGCGCCCGGCCCGCGGGGCCTTGGCGATGACGATCCAGGTGGGTGAGGGGGTCACGACGCGCGGTCCTCGCGGAGGACGCGCGACATGTCGCGCACCGTGCGGATCGTGCCCCTGGCGGTGCCGGTGACCTTGGAGCGCCCGCCCTTGCGCGCCGAGTACGGCACCTCGACCTCGTGGATCCGCCAGTCGGCGCGGCCCGCCCGGACGACCATCTCGAGCGGCCAGCCGAAGCGGCGGTCGCGCAGGTCGAGGTCGAGGAGCCCCTGCCGGCGGGCCGCGCGCATCGGGCCGATGTCGCGCAGGACGGGCCGGGCGCCGCGGCGCCGCATCTCGAGGGCCAGGGCGCGGTTGGCCGCCCGGGCGTGCCACGGCCAGGCGCCGCGCTCGGGCCGGCGGGCGCCGAGGACGAGGTCGTAGGTGCCGTCCCGCACGGGGTCGGCGACGACCGGCAGGTCCGCCGGGTCCAGCGACCCGTCGGCGTCGACGAAGCAGACGACGTCCGAGGTCGCGGCGGTCAGTCCCGCGAAGCAGGCCGACCCGAATCCCGGGCGTGGTTCGACGACGACCGTCGCGCCGTGCGCCGCCGCGATCTCGCCCGAGCCGTCCGTTGAGCCGTTGTCGACCACGATCGCTCGGTACCCGTCCGGCAGACGGCCCAACACCCAGGGCAGGGCCTGGGCCTCGTTCAGCACGGGGAGCACGACGTCCGTCACACCCACAACCTACGGCCCCGCAGGGGGTGCGGACGCGGGATGAGGCGCCCTGCCGCTCCCCGCCCGTCCGTCCACCCGCGTGTCCGGCGCCGCCCACTACCCTCGGCCGATGATCCTCGTCACGGGCGGCGCCGGCTTCATCGGCACGCAGATCGTCGCCCAGCTCCTCGACGCCGGCCACGAGGTCCGCGTCCTCGACCTGCTCCACCCCGGGGCCCACGTCGTGCGGCCCGAGGTCGACGAGCGCGTCGATCTCCAGGTCGGCGACGTCCGCGACGCGGTGACGGTCGACCGGGCGCTCGAGGGCGTGCAGCACGTCTGCCACCAGGCCGCGATGGTCGGCCTGGGCCTCGACATCGGCGACATCGCGGACTACGTCGGCCACAACGACCTGGGGACCGCCGTGCTGCTGCGGTCCCTCGCCCGGCGCCGGTTCCGCGGCCGGTTCGTGCAGGCCTCGAGCATGGTCGTCTACGGGGAGGGCCGCTACCGCTGCGAGGAGCACGGCCTCGTCGACCCGCCCGCCCGCGAGGTCGCCGACCTCGACGCGGGCCGCTTCGAGCCCGGCTGCCCCGTCTGCGGTCGTCCGCTGACGCCGGAGGAGATCCCGGAGGACGCCCGCCTCGACCCCCGCAACGTCTACGCCGCGACGAAGCTCCACCAGGAGCACCTCGCCGTCGCGTTCTCGCGCGAGACCCGGGTCCCGGTCACGTCGCTGCGGTACCACAACGTCTACGGGCCGGGCATGCCGAAGGACACCCCCTACGCCGGGGTCGCGTCCATCTTCCGCTCGTCGCTGGCCGGCGGCCGCGCACCCCGCGTCTTCGAGGACGGCGGCCAGCTGCGCGACTTCGTCCACGTCCGCGACGTGGCCCGCGCCAACGTCCTCGCGCTCCTCGCCGACGAGCCGGTCCCGGGCGCCTTCAACGTCTGCTCCGGCACCCCGCGGTCGGTCGGCGACATGGCCCGCGCCCTGCACGCGGCGATGGGCGACGCCGGCGACGGCCTGGACCCGGTCGTCACGGGCGAGTACCGCCTGGGCGACGTCCGCCACGTCTTCGCCTCGGCCCGCCACGCCGCGGAGACGCTGGGCTTCGAGGCCCGCGAGGACTTCGACGCGGGCATGCGCGAGTTCGCGACGGCGCGGCTGCGGGGCGGCTGAGGGGCGAGGGGCGGGGCGGGCGGGCGGGGCGGGGCGGCTGAAGGGCGGGCGGGGCGGCCAGGCGGCCGGGGCGGGCGATCGGGCCGGGGTGTGGCTGGGTGGTCTCGATCTCGTCGCCCACAGCACACCTATCGAGACCAGGTCCACGGACGCGACCCCGCGACCGATCGGTGGTCTCGATCTCGTCGCCCACCGCACACCTATCGAGACCAGGTCCACGGACGCGACCCCGCGACCGATCGGTGGTCTCGATCTCGTCGCCCACAGCACACCTATCGAGACCAGGTCCACGGACGCG
>WLOB01000327.1 GCA_009699505.1 Actinomycetota bacterium
ACGGCCGCGGCCGGCCGCGGTCACGACCACGACCGGGACGACGACGCCTCGGGCACCCCGCGCGCCGCGTCGACGGGCGGCGACGACGTCCGCGCCCAGCAGGCCGCGGCCGCGACGGCCGCCGCCGAGCGGGCGGAGCGCGAGCAGCGCGCCGCCGACCTCGCAGAGCGCGACCGCCTCGCGACCGCGGGCGGTCCGTCCGCCTCGGGCGGCCCGACCGCGGCCGGCGCGCACCGCGAGGGCCCGCACGACCCGCAGGACGTCCTGCCGCAGACGGACGCCACGGGCGACCTGGATCCCGCCCCGTCCGACCACCTGACCGGCGCGACGGACCACGGGACGCCCGTGCCCGACGCGCGCTTCGTCGGCCGGCCGCACGTCGACGACGACCACCGCGTCGTCCCCGACCGCGTCATCGACCCGACCGGCGGGGCCGGCACGGGCCCGGCGACGACCCTCGGCGGGGCCCCCGGCTCCGCCTCCGGAGGACGCGCCGACGCCGACGGGACCTTCGGGGACCACCGCACCGACGCGGACCCGACCGCCGCGAACCGGCGCCCCGACGCCGGCACCACGGGCCCCGCCACCGCGCGCCCCGGCGTCGCCACCCGGCTCCGGCGCCTCGCCCGCTCCATCACCCCCACGAAGGACGACCACCATGGCTGATCACGCCTCCACCACGGAGGGCACGCACGACGCGCCCCCGGTCGCCGCCCGTCGCGTGGACCGCGACGCGCACCACGGCGCCCACCACCACGACGCCGAGCCGGGCCTTCGCGCCCGGCAGCGCGAGCGCTTCGGCGGCCTGCACGCCGTCCCCGCGATCCTCGGGTGGCTCGTCGCGCTGGGCATCTCGGTGCTCCTCGCCGCCATCCTGGCCGCCACCGGCGCCGCGATCGGCCTGACGGACGGCGGCACGTCCGTCAGCGACGGCGAGGCCGACACGATCGGCATCGCCGGCGGCGTCCTGCTGCTGATCGTCTTCGCGCTCGCCTACTACACCGGCGGCTACGCGGCCGGCCGCATGGCCCGCTTCGACGGCGTGCGCCACGGCGTCGCGACCTGGGTGCTCGGCATCCTCGTGACGATCGTCCTGGGCGCGCTCGGGGCCATCGCCGGCTCGGAGTACAACGTGTTCTCGAAGCTCGACCTGCCGAGCATCCCGCTCTCCGGGTCGTCCCTGACGACCGGCGGCGCGATCGCGGGCCTCGCGATCCTCGTGATCTCGCTGGTCGCGGCGATCCTCGGCGGCCGCGCCGGCGAGCGCTTCCACCGCCGGATCGACCGCGCCGGCGTCTGAGCCGATGCGGGACCGGGCGGCCCGTCGCGACGGGCCGCCCTCCGGCGGCCGCCGCCCTGGGACGATCCGGGGACGATGCAGCCGCTCATCATCCAGTGCGCCGTCACCGGGTCCGCGGACCCCGACCCGGAGCGTCGGCCCAACCTTCCGACGACCCCCGGGCGAATCATCGAGGAGTCCCTCGAGGCGTGGCGTGCCGGGGCGACCGTCCTGCACCTGCACGCCCGGGAGGCCGACGGCACGCCGACGCAGCGCCGCGAGGCCTTCGAGCCGCTCGTCGACGGGATCCGTGCGGCGGGCTGCGACGCCATCCTGAACCTCTCGTGCGGCACGGCCGCCGGCCGGGCCGAGCGCGACGAGCGCCTCGCGCCGCTCGCGCTGCGACCCGAGATGGCGTCGTTCGACTGCGGCACGATCAACTTCGGCGAGCGGATCTTCGAGGGCGACCTGCCGTTCCTCAGACGCATGGCCGCGGCGTTCGGCGAGCACGGGGTCGCCCCTGAACTCGAGTGCTTCGACACCGGGCACGTCGGACTGGCGCTGCAGCTCCGCGAGGAGGGCGTGCTGCCTCCGGGCCCCCTGGTCGTGCAGCTCGTGCTGGGGATCCCCGGCACCGGCGTGCCCGCGACGATCGCCCAGGTCGAGCACATGCGCGCGCTGCTGCCGCCGGAGGCCTCCTGGTCCGTCGCGGCCCCGGGCGCGGCGCAGCTGCCGATGACCGCGTACTCCATCCTGGCCGGCGGGCACGTCCGGACCGGGCTCGAGGACAACCTGCACTACCGCCGCGGCGAGCGCGCCACGAACGCCCGGCTCGTCGAGCGGGTGGTGCGGCTCGCGGCCGAGCTGGAACGCCCCGTCGCGACCCCGCAGGAGGCCCGGGAGCTGCTCGGGGTGCGGGCCTGACCCCTCCCCCTCCCGCGGCGCAGATCGTGAAGGAATGTCCCTTCCGATGTTTGGAGCCCCCGCGGGAGGGGTTCTAGAGGAGAGCGCTGCTGATCAGGCCGCCTCCGACAGCCGCCGCTCCCCCACGTGGGCCGCGGTGGTCCGGAACCTCGCTGCCCCCCGGGCAGCGGCGCACAGTCATTCCGCAGGTGGAGAGTCCCTCCGGCCGTCAATGGTCGTAGCGATGCCGCTGTCACATGGTTCATCGCATCGAGAGGTCTCCCCATGCTGGAAGAAGCGACGCAGCGCGAGCTGCGCGACAGGCAGCTGCTCACCCGGTACCGCACCCGCGGCGACCGGGCGTCCTACGACGAGCTCGTCGGTCGGTTCACGCCGATGGTCCGCTCGTTCGCCCGCAAGTACGTCGGGCGCGGCGAGGAGCTCGAGGACCTCGTCCAGGTCGGCATGCTCGGCCTGGTCAAGGCCATCGAGGGCTTCGACCTCTCGCGCCCCCACCGGTTCGTGTCCTACGCGGCACCGACCATCACCGGCGAGATGAAGCGCCACTTCCGCGACCACTGCTGGTCCGTCGCGGTGCCCCGCTCGATGAAGGAGCTCCAGACGCGCCTGATCGCCGAGGAGTCGAAGATCGAGCACGAGGGCGGCACGCCCACGATCGCCGACCTGGCGCGGCGGCTCGAGGTCACGGAGGCGCAGGTGCTGGACGCGCGGCGCGCCGCGGGCTGCTTCCGCGTCAACTCGCTGAGCTTCCCGACCGGCGAGGACCGCGACGTGCTCGACACGCTCGGGCGCGCCGACGCCGGCTACCAGCAGGTCGAGGACCACGACCTGCTGCAGGACGCGATGACGGTCCTCTCCGACCGCGACCGCAACGTGGTGCAGATGCGCTACCGCGACGAGCTCCTGCAGCGCGAGATCGGCGAGCGGGTCGCCGTGTCGCAGATGCAGGTCTCCCGCATCCTCGACCAGTCCGCGGCCCGGATGCGCGAGCACCTCGAGCCGACGCCGGACCAGCCGATCGCGGCCTGAGGTCCGGCGGGGGCGACCCCGCCGCACCCTCCGGGGACCCGGACCGCGGCTCTGCCCGGCCGGATCGCGGGGCCCCTCGGGGCCCGTCGGTCTGCCCGGCCGGACCCGTGCTCCAGGCCCCTCCGCGGGTCGGTCGCCCGCCCGTCGCGGGCCGACAGCCGCACCGGCGCACCCCGCCCGACGTCGGACGACGACCGCTCGTCGCCCGACCGCCCCGGCGGGCGGCCCGACGGCCCCCGGACCCTCGAGGGCCCGGGCCGCCGTCGGGTCGGCTCAGGCCGCCGGGACCTTGCGCCCGGCCGCGTTCAGGACCTCGTCGCGGCCCTGGTTGGCCGTCTCGTACTCCACGACGGACTGCGCCGTCTCGGGGTCGGCCGTGAGCAGGACGGCGAGGACCTCCTCCACGGAGAGCTCGTCGTACGCGGGCCACGGCTTCTCGAGGTCGGCGCCGTCGGTGTCGGTGCCGCCGGAGGCCGCGTCGTCCGCGGTCCCCTCGGCCTCGGCCGCGACGTCCTGGGCCGTGCTCTTCGCCGCGTCGCCGGCGTCCTTCGCGGTCGCCCTGGCGTCGTCCGCGACGTCCTGGGCCTTGGCCTTCGCCGCGCCCGCGGCGTCCTTGGCGTCGTCCTTCGCGTCCTGCGCCTTGGCCTTCGCGGCGTCGCCGGCGTCCTTCGCGGTCGCCTTCGCGTCGTCCGCCACGTCCTGGGCCTTGGCCTTCGCCGCGTTCGCGGCGTCCTGCGCGTCGTCCTTCGCGTCCTGGGCCTTGGCCTTCGCGGCGTCGCCGGCGTCCTTCGCCGTCGCCTTGGCGTCGTCCGCGACGTCCTGCGCCTTGGCCTTGGCGTCCTGCGCCGTGGCCCGCGCGTCGTCCGTCGCGTCCTTCGCGGTGTCCTTCGCGTCCTCGGCGGCCTGCTCGACGACGTCCTTCGCACCGGCCGCGGCGTCCTGCGCGGCGACGGCGGCCTGACCGGCCACGTCCTCGACCCCGGCCTTCGCGCCCTTCGCGCCGTCGGCGACCTTGGCGGCCGCGCCCTTCGCGCCGGCGACGGCGGTGCGGGCCGCGTCGGCCGCCCCGGTCTTCGTCGCGTCGTAGGACGGGTCCCCGCCGACGTCGGCCGAGTAGACCGCGTCCGTCAGACCGGGGATCTCGGAGAGGATCTTGTCGAGCATCCGCTCCTCGTCCCGGCGGATGCGGACGGCGAGGCGGGCCGTGTCCTCGTCGCCGGCCCGGCGGGCCAGCTGCTCCAGCGCGGTGTAGGTCGCGATCTCGAGCGACTCCGTGGCGGCGGCGTCCTTCGCGTTCTTCAGGACCTTCTCCTCGCCGCCGGTGCCGCGGACGAGGTCCAGCGGCGTCTTCGACAGGGCCAGCGCCTGCCCGACGACGCCCTCGGCCAGGCCGATCGCGGCGGCGACCGGATGGAAGCCGCCCTCGACCTCGCGGACGCGGGCCTGCAGCAGGCGCGCGTGTTCGCGGGTCTCGAACAGGTGCCGCTCCAGCACGGTGCGGAACGTCCCCGACGGGGTCATCGCGATCTGCGACTGCAGCACCCGGACGAGCGCCAGCTCGCTCGCGCGCGCCTCCTTCAGGTACTGCAGGACCTTCTTCTTGCTCGGGCGGGACATCGATGGCCCTTCCTCTCGTCGCGACGGAACGGCGGCGCACGGGGCGCCGCGTCCCCCTCGTCTACCCGCGGACCCGTCGCCCATCCCGACGTGTGCGCCGTCCCGCTCAGCGGGGCGCCGCACGCGGGTCGCGGCGCGCGAGGGGTCCCCGCCCCCGGGCCGTCGCGGTCCGCGTCCTGCCCGCCCCCGGGCCGCCGCGGTCCGCGCCCGGCCCGCCCTCGCGCCCGGCCCGCCCTCGCGCCCGGCCC
>WLOB01000328.1 GCA_009699505.1 Actinomycetota bacterium
CCAGGAGCGCGGTCAGCGACCCGTCGGGGATCTCGATGGAGACGTCCCGCAGCGCGTGGAAGTCCCCGTAGTGCTTCTCGACGTTCTCGGCGGCGATCATGCGCGCTTGCTCCTGTACTCGAAGAGGGACATGAGGATCAGGGCGACGAGCGCGAAGCCCATCAGCACCGTCGCGGCCGCGTAGCTGCCGGGGAGGTTGAGGTCCTCGAAGCGATTGGCCACGAGGAGGGTCAGCGTCTCGGACTCGCCGGACGCGCCGGCGGAGACGACGGACACCGCGCCGAACTCGCCGAGCGCCCGGGCGATCGTCAGGACGATGCCGTAGGCCAGGCCCCAGCGGATCGACGGGAGGGTGATCCGCCAGAACGTCTGCCACCGGTTGGCGCCGAGCGTCGAGGCGGCCTGCTCCTGCTCGTTGCCGATCTCGTGCAGCACCGGCTCGACCTCGCGGACGACGAACGGCAGCGTGACGAAGATCGTCGCGAGCACCATGCCCGGCAGCGAGAAGATGATCTGGAAGCCCGCGTCGGCGACCCCGCCGAACCAGCCGTCCGTGCCCCAGAGCAGGATGAGCGAGACGCCGACGATGACCGGCGACACCGCGAAGGGCAGGTCGACGATCGCCTGGACGACGCCGCGGCCGCGGAACCGCCCGCGGACGAGCGCGAGCGCGACGAAGACGCCGAAGACGACGTTCAGCGGCACGACGATCGCGACGATCTCGAGCGTCAGGGCGATCGCGGAGATCGACGCCGGCGTCGAGATCTGGTCCCAGAACGCGCCGAGGCCGTCCTCGAACGTGCGGTAGAGGATGAGCCCGACCGGCAGCACGAGCAGCAGGCCGAGGTAGACCAGGGCGACGGTGCGCAGCGCGAGCCGCGGCCCGCGATCAACCTTCATTGCGGGTCCTCCACCAGGTGAAGAGCCGCAGTGCCAGCAGCACGGCGAACGTGATGAGCAGGAGCGTGACCGACATCGCGGCGGCCGCGGCGGGGCGGTCCGTCTCGATGCGGTCGAAGATGTACTGCGACGCGACCTGGTTGCGGGGCGTGTTGCCCGAGATGAGGACGACGGAGCCGTACTCGCCGACGGCGCGCGCGAAGGCCAGGCCGGCGCCGGAGACGAGGGCCGGCAGCAGCGCCGGCAGGACCACGAGCCGGAAGATCGTCAGGTTGCCCGCGCCGAGGGACGCGGCGGCCTCCTCCGCCTCCTTCTCCACCTCGAGCAGCACGGGCTGCACGCTGCGGACGACGAACGGCAGCGTCACGAAGAGCAGCGCGATGCCGATCGCCCAGTGGGTCGCGAAGAGGTCGAGGCCGACCGGGCTGTTCTGGCCGATCAGCGTCAGGAGGACGATCGAGGCGACGATCGTCGGCAGCGCGAACGGCAGGTCGATCAGGGCGTTGACGAAGGCCTTGCCGCGGAACTCGTCGCGGACGAGGACCCAGGCGATGAGCGTGCCCATGACCGCGTTGATCAGCGTGACGACGATCGAGACGAGCAGCGTCAGCTGGAGCGCCCGCTTCGCGGGCGGGGACGTGATGGCCTCCCAGAACGCGGGCAGTCCGCCGTCGAGCGACTTCGCGACGACGGCGGCCAGCGGCAGCAGGACGATGATCGAGAGCCACAGGGTGGCGACGCCGAGCCCGAGGGGCCCGACGCCGCCGGCGGCCGCCCGGGCCCGGCGCCGGCTGCTCGCGCGCGGCGCCGGGACGGGCGGGTCGGCCTGGGGATCCTGCGCGGGGCGACCCCCGGCGGGATCAGTCGCCGGTCGAGGCACCGGCGTCCTCGTAGAGCTTGGCGATGTCGCCCTTGTCCGGGTCGAAGAGCGTGTCATTCAGCGTGGACCAGCCGCCGAGCTGCGCCACGGTGTAGAGGGTCTTGGGGGCCGGGTAGCGCTCCTCGAACTCCTTCGCGACCTCGGGCAGCACGGGACGGAAGCCGCTCTCGCCCCAGAGCCGCTGGCCCTCGGCCGAGAAGTTGAAGTCGGCGAACGCCTTGGCCTGCTCGGGGTGCTTCGACGTCTTCAGGACGGCGAAGGGGTTCTCGATGCGGATCGTGTTCGGGGGCGTGACGTGCTCGACGTCCTCGCCCGCCTTCTCGATGTTCAGCGCCTCGTTCTCGTAGGAGAGGAGCGCGTCGGCCTTGCCCTGCAGGAAGGTCTGCGTGGCCTCGCGACCGGACTTCGGCTGGGTCTTGATGTTCTTCAGCAGGTCGCCGACGAACCGCAGGCCGGCGGCCTTGTCCTTGCCGAGGTTCGAGAACTGCGCGTACGGGGCGAGCAGGTTCCACTTGGCGGAGCCCGAGGAGAACACGTTGGGCGTCACGACCTCGACGCCCGGCTTGATCAGGTCCGACCAGTCCCTGATGCCCTTGGGGTTGCCCTTGCGGACGACGATCGTGACGACGGAGCTCGAGACGATGCCCTTCTCCGCGTTGCTCGTGTTCCAGTCCTCCGCGACCTTGCCGGACTCGACGAGGCGCGTGACGTCGGGCTCGAGCGAGAAGTTGACGAGGTCGGCGGGCTGGCCGGCCTCGACCGCGCGGCTCTGGTCGCCCGAGGCGCCGTAGGACTGCGAGAACGAGACGCCCTTGCCGGCCTCGGTCTTCTGGAACGCCGGGATCACCCGGTCGAAGCCGACCTTCGGGACGGCGTAGGCGACGAGGGAGAGCTTCGTCTGCGCGCCGCCCGAGGAGGACGCGGACTCGCCGCCGACCTCGTCGGAGGCGCCGCCGCAGCCGGCGAGGACCGCGGACGCCGCGAGGGCGGCGAGGACTGGAAGTCGGGTCGGCAGACGCATGGAGATCGCTTTCGTGAGGTCGGAAGCAGGGGGAAACCCTGATCGAGTTTGCGCATATTAGGCGATGCGCGAGCGGAACGCCTGAACCCGGATCGGGAATACGTCACACGTCCGATCCTGGATGCGTCGGGTGGCGCCCGACCGGACGCGCACGGGGTGCCGCTCGTCCTCGGCGTGACCGCCCGGTGCCAAGGCCGGGGCCGTCGGCCGGAGCCCTCGCCGGGCCGGGGCCCACGCCGGGACTGGGCCCCGCCGGCCGGCGCCCCGCCCGGACCCGCGACGGGCCGACCGTCCGCTAGTGCTCGCGCATGCCGTCGAGCCAGCGCCCGATGGCCCGCCCGGCCGGCCCGGCGCGGTCCAGGAGCGGGTCGGCGTCGGCCGCGAACCGCCGCAGCGCCTCGGCGAGCCGGCGCTCGTCCTCGGTGAGGGCGCCGTCGAACGACGGGTCGAGCAGGTGCCCGAGCGGGTCGACCGAGAGCATGCCGAGGAGGTCCAGGGCGATCTCGAGGCGCCGGGCGGCCGGGGCGGTGCCGGGGCGTCCCTCGCCGTCCTCCGGGCGCCGGGTCGAGACGACGTCGAGCTGGCCCTTCCAGAGCTCGGACGTCACCGTCTGCCGCGACGGCGAGAGGCTCGTCGCGTACGCCCCGGGACGGCCGATGCCGGATCCCTCGCGCAGCACCTGCCGGACGTCGTGGGCGATGCGGTGGAACGTCTCGTCGCTGAGCCCGAAGCCGACGAAGAGCATGTGCCGCGTCAGGAGGAGCGACTGGACGATGCCGGCGAGGGCGTTGCGCTCCGCCCCGAAGCGCAGGTAGTCGTCGCGGGTCAGGACGACGCCGTGGAGGTGCCCGTCGCGGACGGTGCCGTGGAGCTTGACGATCCAGTGCTCCGCCCCGGTCTGGCCGTCGAACGGCAGCTGGGCGACGCGGTCGGCCCCGGCGTTGCGCCACGCCTGCTCGAAGAGGTCGTCCCAGTTCGTGGAGGCCGCCTCGTGGACCGGCAGCGACGCGAGGAGCTGGTGCTGCAGGGCGACCCGCGAGGCCGAGGTCAGGCGCTGGAGGAGGATCCGCTCGAGCTCGCCGGCGCCCAGGCGGCTCTGGATGAGGGCGGCGCGGTCGCGCAGGTCGACGCGGTCGAGCGCCGCGCGGTCCGCCTCCATGCCTGCGCGGTCGATCAGCTCGTCGAGCAGGCCGATCCAGGACGGGAGCCCCGCCCCCATGCTGACGCCGGCGCCGACGAACGGCACGAGCCGCCCCGCGCGCGCGTGACCCGCGAGCGTCTCGATCCGCGCGTGCAGGTCCGCGCCGAGCGCGGCGGACAGGACGTCCCCCACGCCCGTCGCGGCCCGGGCCCGCTGGGCGGCGGCGTAGTGCTCGTGGTCGAAGCAGACCAGGACGACGTCGGGCCCCTCCTCCGCGGAGAGGGTGCCGAGCGCGGCCTCGATCTGCCCGGCGAGCACGGCGCCGCGCACGTCGCGTCCGCCACCGGCGCCAACGCCGACGGTCGGCAGCGCGACGAGCGCGCGGGACCGCGGCTGCTCGAGGCTGCGGGTCGGGCGGTCCGCCACCGCCTCGGCCATCGCGCTGACCCGGGCGATCGCGACGGACGCCGCCTGCGCGCACGCGGCGACGTCGCCGTGCGCCACGGCGGTGTCGCAGGCCACGACGCCGGGGTCGGTGGCGGAGGGCGCGCGCAGCACCGCGGCGCCGCTCTCGGCGAGGTCGCGCCGGGCGACCTCGTCCAGCCGCCCGCCGTAGGCGTCC
The DNA here is from genome assembly GCA_009699505.1 of Actinomycetota bacterium. Lineage (GTDB taxonomy): Bacteria > Actinomycetota > Thermoleophilia > Solirubrobacterales > Solirubrobacteraceae > Patulibacter. The sequence continues at coordinate 4,565 of WLOB01000328.1, forward strand.
GCCCGCCCGCGACCGAGGCGCTCCAGCGCGTCGACCCACGGGGCGGTGACGGTGCCCTCGCGGTCCGTGGGCAGCACCCACGCGTCGCAGTGCAGGTGGGTGAGGTCGCCGCGGGTGACGAAGAGGTGGCGGCCGGGCGACATGTCCGTCAAGAGGTAGCAGGCGCCCGCGGCGCGGGCGTGACCGGATCGCTCCCGTCGGGTTCGACGGCAGCAGGACCCCGGTGCCCGGAAGGGCGGGGCGGGGAACGGCGGGGCGGCGGGGCGCCGGGGCGACGGGGCGCGGGGTGGCGGGGCGACGGGGCGCGGGGTGGCGGGGCGACGGGGTGGCGGGATGCGGGGCGACGGGGTGGCGGGATGCGGGGCGACGGGGTGGCGGGATGCGGGATTCGGGATGCGGGGCTGGGATCGGCCGGGCGAGGAAGGCCCGCCGGGCGAGGAAGGCCGGCGGGGCGGGCGGGAAAGGCCGGCACGGCGGGCGGAAACGGCCGGCCGTGGGG
>WLOB01000329.1 GCA_009699505.1 Actinomycetota bacterium
GAGTCCGCGCTCGCCGGGCTCGACCTCCGGCCGCGGCACCTCGTCGCCCTCACCGTGCTCCGCGAGCAGGGCGGCAGCACGCAGCAGGCGCTCGCCGGGACGCTGCGGATCGACCGGACGAACCTCGTCGGGCTCCTGAACGACCTCGAGTCCCGCGGCCTCGTCGCCCGCCGGCGCTCGGAGGAGGACCGGCGGCGGCACCTCGTCGCGCTCACCCCGGACGGCGAGCGGCTGCTGGACGAGGCCGAGGACGCGCTGGGGGCCGCGGAGGACGAGGTGCTCCGCGCCCTGGACGCCGAGGACCGCGCGATGCTCGCGACCCTGCTGCAGCGCGCCACGCGGGAGGACCCGGAGGACTGCGCCGCCGCGGCCGCCGACCACTCCGCGGGGGCCTGCGCGGCCGCGCTCGGCCACGACGCCGCGGCCTGCGCTGCGGCGGCGGCCGACGACGACGACGGGCCCGCGCCCGGTCCCTGAGGCGACAGGGCCCGCGCCGGCCCGCCCCCCGCACCCTCCCGGCCGGCCGTCGGCCCGGCTATCCGGCCCGGTAATCCGGCCCGGTGATCCGGCCCGGCGGCGGGGCCCGGCCTAGTCCCGCGGCACCGCCGGGGCGCCCGCGGCGAACGTCGGGTCGCAGCCCTGCTCGACGGGGATGCCGACCCGCAGGAGTGCCGGGCCGTCCGCCGCGAGCAGCTCCTGCAGCGCGTCGTCGATCTCTGCGGGGTCCTCGACGGAGCGGGCGGCGACGCCGAAGCCGCGGCCGAGGGCCTCCCAGTCCAGGCCCGGCAGCGCCGAGGCCGCACGACGTCCGGCGTAGTGCGTGTCCTGCTGCTGACGGACCATCCCGAGGGACGCGTTGTCGAACACGAGGACCTTCACCGGCGTCCCGGCGTCCACCGCGGTGGCCAGCTCCTGCAGGTGCATGACGAGCGACCCGTCGCCGCTCACGCAGACGACGGGCGTGTCCGCGTCGACCGGGGTGCCGTCGCCCAGGACGCCGTGGGCCCCGTCGCCGGCGCGCCCGCCCCGCGGGCCGTCCTCCGCCGGCCCGCCGTCGCGCAGCGCCGCCTGCACCGCGAGCGACGCGCCGATCGCCGCCGGCAGGCCGAAGCCCATCGTGCCGAGGCCGCCGGAGGTGATCCACCGGCGCGGGCCCGCGAAGCGCAGCCGCTGGGCCGCCCACATCTGGTGCTGGCCGACGTCGGTGGTGACGATCGCGCGGCCGCCGGTGAGCGCACCGAGGCGGTCGAGGGTCGCCTCGGCGGAGACGACGCCGTCGGCGTGCGCGGGGCGACGGGCCGGGTGCGCGGCGCGCCACGCGGCGATCCGCTCCCACCAGGGCCGCAGGACCGCCCCGTCGCGGCCGCGCAGCGCGTCGCCGGCACCGCCCGTGTCCGCCTCGAGCGCGTCGAGCGCCCCGGCGATCCCGGTCAGCGCGGCCCGGGCGTCCCCGACGACGGGCACGTGCGCCTCGACGTTCTTGCCGATCTCGGAGGCGTCCGCGTCGACGTGCACGACCTTGGCGGTCCGCGCGAAGCTCGACAGGCTGCCGGTCACCCGGTCGTCGAAGCGTGCTCCGACGGCGATGATCAGGTCGGCCTCGTCCAGCGCCCGGTTGGCGACCTCGGTGCCGTACATGCCGGGCATGCCGAGCCAGCGGACGTCGGTCTGCGGGTAGGCGCCCAGCGCCATCAGGGTGGTGACGACGGGCAGGTCGCAGCGGCGGGCCAGGGCGGTCAGCTCGCGCTCGGCGGCGGCGTGGACGACGCCGCCGCCGGCGTAGAGGACCGGGCGTCGGGCGGCCGCGATCGCCTCGGCGGCGCGGCGGAGCTGCCGGCCGTTCGGCGCCGTGCGCGGGCGGTACCCGGGCAGGGACGGCGCGCCCTGCGGCGCGCGCGCCGGCGCCTTCAGGAGGTCGGAGGGCACGTCGACGACGACCGGCCCGGGGCGGCCCGTCGACGCGATCTCGAAGGCCTCGTGGATCGCGGACCCGACGTCGTCGGCGCGCTCCACCGCGATCCCGTGCTTGACGACGGGCGCGGTCATGCCGATGACGTCGCACTCCTGGAACGCGTTGGACCCGCGCAGCGTCGTCGGCACCTGCGCGGTGATGAAGACCGTCGGCAGCGAGTCGGCGTAGGCGTCCGCGATGGCGGTGACGAGGTTCGTCGCCCCCGGGCCGCTCGTGACGACGGCGACGCCGACGCGGCCGGACGCCCGTGCGTAGCCCTCGGCCGCGTGGCCGGCGGCCGCCTCGTGGCGCACGAGGACGTGCCGGATCGGCGAGGCGTCGAGCGCGTCGTGCAGGGACAGCGACGCGCCGCCGGGGAGGCCGAAGACGAGGTCGACGCCCTCCGCGACCAGGGCCTCGACGAGCCGGTCGGCGCCGCGCGGCGCGGCGGCGGACGTGGTGGTGGCGGCGAGGGCGGGCACGACGTCGCCCTCCGTGCCGGTCGCGGCGCCCGGGGTCGCGGACGTGATGCGGTCGTCGCTCATCGGGGGGCTCCGTCGGTGGTCGCCGCCGCGTCGGCCCACGGCCGACGGTCGGCGGCGGTGAACGCGCCCTCGCCCATGCCGACCGCGACCGCGACCTGCGCGACGACGCCGCGGTCCGCCACGAGGGCGAGCTGCGGCGCGGCGACGAGGATCGATCCGAGGCCGGTGGCCGGGATCGAGGTGCGGTGCTGGCGGTGCTGGGTGGGGAGCATGGTCTTCGTGGGTTCCGGGGGAACGCACGACGACGCTCCCCGTGATCGGGGTGGAGCGGCGGACTCGGGAGGCTCGAGACGCGGGACCGGTGGAGCCGGTGGCGGGTCTCGGTGCCTAGGAGAGGCCGGCCGTGAGGCCGGCTACTACGAGCACGCCGCGGCGGACGCCAAGGGCGCCCGCGGGAAGAAGCTGCGTGCTGTGACGGAGGGTCACGCCGACCATTGTGCACGAACCCGCCGCCGGGCGCCACCAGGGACGGGATCCGTCGGGCTCGCGGGGCGTCGCCGCGTCCCCCGCCCCCGTGCCCGCCCCGTCCCCGTCCCCGAAGCCCTGGGGTCCCCCTGGGGGTGGGTCCCCGTCGTGCGCGCACGGGCCGGGTCGCACCATGGCGGCATGACCACGACACGACGTCTCCCCCGGCGCCTCGGCGCCACCCTCGCGGCCTCCGCGGCGGCCCTCCTCCTCACCGCCGGCGCTGCCTCGGCGGACTCGATCGCCTACGTCAAGGACGGCAACGTCTGGCTGACCACGACCGACGCGTCACGGCAGTACCAGGTGACCTTCGACGGCGGCTACTCGACGGTGTCGCAGGCCGACTCCGGGCGGATCGCGGCGCTGCGCGGCGACCGGATCGTGACCCTGAACCCCGACGGCTCGATCGTCAACGCCGACGGCTCGAAGCGCCACGACATCCTCACGCCGCACTCCTACTCCATGCCCGGTACGCAGTTCCGCGGGCCGTTCGATCCGGCGATCTCGCCGGACGGCATGAAGATCGCCTACACCTGGTACTACACCCAGCTCGGGGAGACCCCGAACTGCACCCCCTCCACGGGCTGCCAGACCGTCTACGGCCGGCAGGGCACGAACTACGTCTCGCCGGACGGCCGGAGCCCGTTCGACGAGCCGGGCTGGAGCGAGCAGACCGGCTGGGTCGGGCCGTCCTGGGTCGGCGACGGCGGCGCGACCCTCATCTCCGACCCGATCCAGGTCGGCAACGAGGACGTCGTCCAGCACACGCCCGGGGACGAGTCCAACGGCATCCCCGGTGCCATCTCGCGCTGGTTCTTCGACCCGAGCGCCAAGGGCATGGCCGACGGCGAGATGACCCGGAACAAGGAGAAGCTCGCCTACGTGACGGGCCCGGAGCACAAGGAGCTCTGGCTCTACCGGGCCAAGGGCGGCCATCCCTACGTGCCGGAGAACTGCTACCGCCTGACGGACGGCGTCGGCCGCATCAACTCGCCGTCCTGGTCGCCCGACGGCACGACGCTCGCCTTCGCCGACGACACCGGCGTGAACGTCCTGCCGCTCCCGAGCTTCGCGAGCGACTGCGGCACGCCGACCGCCGAGCACACGAAGCGCCTCCTGATCCCCGGGGCGACGAACCCCGACTGGGGCCCGGCGGACGTGCCGCCCGCGCGCCCGACACCGGCACCCGTCCCCGCGCCGGCACCCGCCCCGAAGCCGGGCGGCCCGGGCACGAAGCCGACCCCGACGAAGAACACGACCACGACGCCGAACGGCGCGGCGATCACCCTGACGACGAGGGTGCGCCTGCGCACCGCGCTGAGGAAGGGCCTGACCGTCAGGGTCTCCGGGGTGAAGGCCGGCACCGTGAAGGCCGTCGCGCTGCACGCGGGGCGGACCGTCGCGAGCGGCAGGGCGAAGGTCGGGAGGACGGGCAAGGCCCCCGTGAAGCTGACCTTCACGAAGAAGGCCCGGCGGAGCCTCGCGAAGAGGACGACGGTGAAGCTCGCGCTGAAGGCCGGCAAGGCCCGCGGGACCGTCACCCTGAAGCGCTGACGGCGGCGGCACGGCGGGGCCCGGGCGGGCGGCCGGCCCCTGCCCCCTCGGTCCTCCCCCGCCCCGCCGTGCAACCCTGGCGGGCGTGAGCGCCAGGCCCCCCATCGACCGCACCGTGGACGCCGGGGACGTCGAGCTCGCGCTGATCGAGCGCGGCGAGGGCCCGCTCGTCGTCGTGCTCCACGGGTTCCCCGACAGCGTGTGGAGCATGGTCCCGCTGTGCGAGACGCTCGCGGACGCCGGCTTCCGCGCCGTCGCGCCGGCGACCCGGGGCTACGGACCGTCGTCCCTGCCGCCCGGGCGCACCACGACGCTCCTCGACCTCGCCCGGGACGTGCTGGCGATCGCCGACGCGCTGGGCGAGGAGGAGCTCCTCGTCGTCGGCCACGACTGGGGCGCGGGCACCGCGCACACCGTCGCCACGCTGGCCCCGCACCGGGTCCGGCGGGTCGTCATGGCCGGGCTGCCGCACGCGCACACCGTCCTGATGCGCCCCACGCCCGGGCAGCTGTGGCGCTCGCGCTACATGCTGCAGTTCCA
>WLOB01000033.1 GCA_009699505.1 Actinomycetota bacterium
CCGGGCCCGGCGCCGCACCGTCCGCGGACGCCACCACCCCGCCCGTGGGCGCCGCGCCCGGCGACCCGACCGCCGCCGACGCCTCCCCGACCGCCGCCGCCTCCCCCGCCGCGCCCCCGGCGGCGCCCGCGACCACCGACCCGGCCGGCGACCCGACCCTGCGCGTGCCCTCCCGGATCGAGCGGCTCGTGAGCGACCGGATGGTGCAGAGCCGCACCGAGATCCCCGAGTTCACGGTCTCGGTCGAGATCGACATGGCGGCGGCGCTCGCGCTGCGCGGCGACCTGAAGGCGGTCGGCGCACCCGGCGGCGGGGGACGCACGCCGTCCGTGAACGACCTCTTCGTCAAGGCGTGCGCCCTGGCCCTCGTGGACCACCCGCGGATCCGCAGCGCGTGGACCGACGACGGCGTCCTCCAGCACGAGCGCATCGACGTCGGGGTGGCGGTCGCGACGGACGACGGCGGCCTCGTCGTGCCCGTCGTCCGGGGCGCGGACCGGACCGGTCTCGCCGTGCTGGCCGCGACGACCCGCGAGCTGACCGGGCGCGCCCGGAAGGGCCGGATCACCCCGGCCGAGATGAGCGGCGCGACCTTCTCCATCAGCAACCTCGGCGCGATGGGCGTCTCGCACTTCACCGCGATCATCGGCCCGGGGCAGGGCGCGATCCTCGCCGTCGGCGCGACGCTCGACCGGTTCGTCCCCGTCGCCGGCGAGCCCGTCCTGCGCCCGATCTGCACCGTGACGCTCAGCAGCGACCACCGCGTGATCTACGGCGCGCACGCCGCGGCGTTCCTCGAGCGCCTGCGGTCGATCCTCGAGCACCCCGGCGCGCTCGCCTTCTGAGCCGGGACCGTCGCGGAGCGCGGCCCGTCCCCGCGGGACCGCCGCCGAACCGTCGGCGGGGCCCGCAACCGCGACGTGCCATGCTCGATCCCGCATGAGCGAGCCGACCGATCTCGTCACCCCGCCCGCCGACGTCACGGTCGCCGAGGGCACGAAGCGCGGCACCGCGACGACGAGGGTCCCCACGCGCGTGCAGACGGCGATCGCCCGCCGGATGGCCGAGGTGCGGGCGACCGTCCCGACGTGGACCGCCTCCGTCGACGTGGACGTCCAGGACCTGGCGGACCGCCTGCCGGGCGGCGCGGAGCTCGTCGACGCGGTGGCGAAGGCCGTCGGTGTCGCGCTGCGCACGCACGAGCGGGTCAACGGCACCTGGCGCGACGGCGGCATCGAGACCTGGACCCAGGCCAACCTCGCCCTCGCCGTCGACCTGCGCGGCGAGTCCATCGTCCTGCCGACGATCCTCGACGCGGGCGGCCAGTCGCTCGAGGGGATCGCGGTGCGCCGTGCGGAGCTGCAGGCCAAGGCCCACGAGGGCAGCCTGCGGGCCCCCGACAGCGCCGGCCCCACCTTCGCGCTCATCGACGGCGGCGCCGGCGGACCGGACCGCTTCGACGCGATCATGCCGCCCGGCGTCGGCGCGGCCCTGGCGATCGGCGCGCCCCGCCGTCGCCCCTGGGTGGTCGGCGACGAGCTCCGCCCGCGCCTGGTCGTGACGCTCACCCTGACCGCGGACCACCGGGCGATCTACCCGTCGCACGGCGGCTCGTTCCTGCGCGCCGTCGCGGACCTGCTCGAGGAGCCCTCCGGCATCCTCGGCGCCGCGTAGCGCGCGCGGCCCGCGGCGGTCCCGCTCAGTCCTCGTCGCTCTCCTCGGCGACCTGCGCGTTCGGGCGCGTGTCGCTGTCGGTGCGTGCGCGGGGCAGCCCGTCGTCGCGGCGGGCGATCGCGCACCACGCGCGGTCAGGACGGCCGAGGGGGAAGCAGACCCGGAGCACGTCGCGGGAGAGCCGTCGGACGTCCGCCTCGTCCAGGCGGTCCGTCGCGTAGTCCGGGGCGCGACGCTCGGCGAGGCGCGTGGCGGCCGCCACCATCCCGTCGTAGCGCTCCTGCTCCGCGACGACGGCCGGGCGGTGCAGGATCCCGCCCACGCAGAGCCCGAGCACCCCGGCCCCGACCGCCATGGTCGCCGCGCGGTCGCGGGCCACGAGCCGCGGGAGCGACGGGTCGCGCCGGCGGAGCACCCGCGCGCCGATCGCACCCCCGACCAGGGCGAGGCCCAGGACCACCCCGACGAGGCCCGCGAACCGCGGCCCCGACAGGCCCGGCGCCCCCCACGGCGGCAGCAGGACGAGGAGCAGGCACCCCGCCGCGACGGCCGCGACGACGGCCAGGCGGGCGCTGTCCCCCCGCACCTTCCAGCGCAGGCGCGCGAGCCAGAGGGGCGGCTCCGCCGAGCGGGCGGATCGGGGCCGGCGCATGGGTCGAGCGTACCCACGGGAGCGCCCCGGGGGACCCGTCCTCTACGGTGGTCCGGTGGCTCCCGCAGGCCCCCCGTCCGACCCGCCCGACGGCCACGGACCGCGCCGCGACCGCGACGCCGACGACTGGGACTGGGGCGACGAGTGGGACGCCCACGAGCACCCCGCCGGTGACGGCCGGACGCCCCGGAGGGACGCCGCCGAGGACGCGCCGACCCCGCCCGACGCCCCCCGTCGGCACGCCGACCCCGACGCCGACGCCGCGACGGACGCGACCGCGCCTGCTGCACCGGCTGCCGGCCGCGCCCCCCGCGGGGACGACCACGCCCCCGACGCCGCCGGCGCGTCGCCCCGGCCCGTCGCCGGTGGGTCGGGACCCTCCGACGACGCCCGGGCCCCCGCGCGTCGCCGCCGGGCCGCCGGACCGGCGCGTCCCGTCCTGCGTCGGCGATCGACCGCGGTGGTCGCGGCCCTCGCCGCGCTGGTCCTCGTCGTGCTCGGCGCCTCCGCCCTGACCGGCGACGACGACGCTCCCGCCGCACGCGACGGCGGCGACGAGCTGCGCCGCCTGACCGGGCTCGCCGCCCGCGCCGCCGACGAGCAGGCGGGGCGCGCCGCCGCGCTCCGGCGCTACGCCCGGATCGGCCGCCCGATCTACTGCGGTGCCGGCCGGAAGCCGTGGGTGGCCCTGACCTTCGACGACGGTCCCGGGCCGCTCTCGCCGCGGTGGATCACGTCGATGTCGAAGGCCGGCGTCCCGATGACGCTCTTCCGCATCGGCCGGAACGTCCCCGGCAACGAGGAGTACGTCCGGGTCCAGCGCAACCTGGGCTGGGACTCGGGCTCGCACACGCAGGACCACCCGGCGCTCGCGACCCTGGACGCGCGGGAGCAGCGGCGGCAGATCGAGCGCGGGGACGCCGCGAGCCGGCGCGTCCTCGGTCGCCCGCCGGTGCTCTTCCGGCCGCCGTACGAGTCGCACGACCGCGACACGGACCGGATCGTCGAGGACCTCGGGATGGTCGAGGTGCTCTGGAACGTCGACACGCAGGACGCCCTGGGCACGACCTCCGCCGACGAGATCGTCGCGACGGCCGAGCGGGGCATGAGGCCGGGCTCGATCATCCTCCTGCACGAGGTCAAGCCGAACACCCTCGAGGCGATGCCACGGATCGTGGCGGCGCTGCGCGAGAAGGGCCTGCGACCCGTCACCGTGTCGGAGATGCTCGCCGGCGACGGACCCAGCGAGGCGCAGCTGCGCAAGGGCTACGGCGGCTGCCCCGTCGACCTCACCCCGGGGACGGCGGCGTCGTGACCGGCGAACCGCTCGTCGACGGCCCGGGCCCGCTCGGCGTCGCGTGGATGGGCAGCGTGCCCTACGCCGAGGCGCTCGAGCTGCAGGAGCGGCTGCGCGCCGCCCGCGTCCGCGGCGAGATCGGGGACCGGCTGCTGCTCCTGGAGCACCCCGCCGTCTACACCCGGGGGCGCCGGGCGACCCCGGAGGAGCTGCCGCTCGGGGCCGACTGGTACGCGCAGCGGGGCATCGAGATCGTCGACGTGCGGCGCGGCGGCAAGGTCACCTTCCACGGCCCGGGGCAGCTCGTGGGCTACCTCGTCGCCGGCACGCGCGACGTCCTCGGGGTCGTCCGGGCGCTCGAGCGCGCGATGGTCGCCGTCGCGCGCCAGGACGGCATCGACGCCCGCGGCCGCAACGACGAGGGCATCGAGTACACCGGCGTGTGGGTCGAGGAGCGCAAGCTCGGCTCGATCGGCCTGCACCTCTCCCGCGGCGTCACGACCCACGGCGTCGGCCTGAACGTCGTGACCGACCTGACGCCGTTCGGGTGGGTCGTCCCGTGCGGGCTGACCGCGCCGATGACGTCCCTGGCGCGCGAGACCGGCGCGCCGGACCTGCAGGTCGACCCGGCGCTGGACGCCTCCGCGGCGGTCCGGGCCGCCGGGGAGCGCTTCGCGGCCGCGCTCGCCCGCGAGCTGGGCGTCGACGTCGGCCCGGCGGACGCGGACGAGATCCGCGCGGCGGCCGCGGCCGCCACGCCCTTCTGAGGCGCCCCGCCGCCCGTCCGGGACCCGTGACCCACCCCACCGGGGCCGGACCGGTCGCGCGCTACGCTGGGAGGCGTGTCCGAGGCCCCGTCCCAGCAGCTCCCCGTCCGCCAGACGCGGTCGCGCGCCAAACCGGGCGGGATGGACGTCACGAAGGTCCTCGGCACGAACACGATCGCCTACCGCGAGCGCAAGCCGGCCTGGTTCAAGGTCCCCGCGCCGGGCTCCCCGAAGTACCGGGAGCTCAAGGAGACGATCAAGGCGAACAACCTCAACACGGTCTGCTCCGAGGCCGCGTGCCCGAACATCGGCGAGTGCTGGGAGCGCGGCACCGCCACGTTCATGATCCTCGGCGACACGTGCACCCGCCGCTGCGGCTTCTGCCACGTCATGACGGGCACGCCGACGTGGAACGACCCGCTCGAGCCCGCCCGCGTCGCCCGCTCCATCTCGATGATGGGCCTGCGCCACGCCGTCGTCACCTCGGTCGACCGCGACGACCTGCCCGACTACGGCTCGCGCATCTGGGCCGCGACGATCAACCAGATCCGCCGCCAGTCGCCCGACACGAAGATCGAGACCCTCACCCCCGACTTCCGCGGGGAGGAGATGCCGCTGGCGACCGTCATCAACGCGGGCCCGGACGTCTTCAACCACAACGTCGAGGTCGTCCCGAGGCTCTACCAGGTCGCCCGTCGCGGCTCGACGTTCATCCGCTCCTGCCGGGTGCTGAAGAACGCGTCGGACATGAACGCGTCGGGCATGGGCAGCCCCGGCATGAAGACGAAGTCCGGGCTGATGGTCGGCCTGGGCGAGAGCTTCGCCGAGGTCGTCGAGACGATGAAGATGCTGCGCGCCGTCGACGTGCAGATCATGACGATCGGCCAGTACCTCCGGCCGACGGAGAACCACCTCCCGATCGTGCGCTACTGGCACCCGGACGAGTTCGACGAGCTCGCCCGGATCGGCATGGAGGAGCTCGGCTTCGAGCACGTCGCCGCCGGCCCGCTCGTGCGCTCGAGCTACCACGCCGACGAGCACGTCGTGCAGGACCGGCCCGGCGTCGGGCCGCTCGCGGACCGCACCCCGGCGATCTCCGCCGCGTGAGCGACGCGAGCGCCCCGTCGGCCGCGACGGCCGACGGGACCCCGACCGCCCTGCCCGCGGAGGACGGCTCCGCCGCCCCAGACGCGGCGTTCCCGACCGCGCTGACCGACGACCCGCCGGCCTGGGCGCCGGCGTCCGCCGACGTCGCGACGGGTCCGATCGAGCTGCCCGTCCGCGTCCGCTTCCTCGAGTGCGACCCGCAGGGCGTGCTCGCGCACCCGCGGTACCTCGACCTCTTCGACGACACCTACATGCGCCTGAACACGACCCGCCTCGGCGGGTTCGCGGCGATGATGCGCGGCGGCATCGAGACCCTCGTCGTCAAGACCGAGGTCGAGTTCTCGAAGTCGGCGCGCGCCGAGGAGGAGCTCGTCGTCGTGCTGGACCTCGAGCGCCTCGGCCGGTCGTCGGTCACCCTGCGCTACCGGGCCCTCGGCGCCGCGGACGGCGAGCCGCGCGCCACCGCCCGCACGACCTACGTGTGCGCCGCCGTCGGCGAGGGCCGCTCCGTCGCGTTCCCCGCGTGGATGCGCGAGCGGTACCTGGGCCTCGGCGGGCCCGGGGCCCGGCAGGACTGAGCGCACCGCGCCGCGTCGAACGCCCTCCTGCGGGGTTCTGAGGGACATGTCCCCCGTCCCCGCCCGTCCCGGCCACTCCTTCCCCCGCGCCGCCGTCCCGGTGTGCGCCCTCCTCGCCGCACTCGCCGTGGCCGCACCGGCCGCCGCCCGCGACCGGACGGTGCCGCTCGTCGAGCAGCCGATCGCGGCCACCGGCGGCCTGTCGAGCATCGGCAACGGCGTCACCGCGTGGACGACCGGCCGCGTCGACCCGGCGACGGGGCGCCGGACGGTCGAGGTCTGGACCCTCCGCGACCGGGTGCCGGTCCGCGTGACCTCCCTGCCCGACACCCGCGACGAGGTCCTCGGCGAGAACGACGTGCTGCGCCAGAGCGCGTCGGGCATCGAGGCCGGGACCGCGTCCGGCGTGCCCGTGGCGGTCGTCCGGACCCCGGGCACGAAGGCGCAGTACCGCGACGGCGTGGACCGGACGACGCTCGTCCGTCTCGACACCGGTGCCACGCGGCGCCTGCCGTCCACGATCGACGGGCTCGTCGTCCGGGGGACCGCGATCGACGCCGGCCGCCTCCTCTTCACCGTCGGCCGCCGGAAGCCCACGACGCGGTCCACCTCGTCCCTCTGGCGCGCCACGGCGACCCCGTCGCGGACCGGGAAGCCGAAGAAGCTGCGCACCTCCCGACGCGGTGGGGTGTGGTTCGCCGTCCTCGCCGACCAGGGCCGGGTGGCGATCGACGCGGACGAGCCCAGCCGGGTCGCGTACTACGACAGCGTCTACGCGTTCGGCACGCCGACGGGCCCGTGGCGGCGCGCCGCCCGCATCTCCGTGTCCGACGGCCCGATCCCGACCCACGGGGTCGCGGGGTTCACGAAGGGCGGCGGGGCGCTCGTCACGTTCATGACCTCGGACGACGGCGCGGACCCGGTGACGGCGACCCGCACCCCCGTCGCCGCTCGCGGCCGGGAGACGTCGGCCCGCTTCGGCACGGACGGCGAGCGCACGAACGCCGCCGGCGCCCTGGACCCCGTGACGGGGCGCATCCTGACGATCTCGCCGGGCGTCGACGGAGCCGCGGACGTCTTCGGCTTCAGCGGCGTGGCGTTCCGCGACTGAACCGCGCCGACGCGAGCCCCGGAGCGCCGACCGGCCAGGAGAGCGTCTTTACGAAAGCGGGAGGTGCCACCTCCCGCTCTCGGCGCTACTCTTCGTCCTCCTGGCCGACTGGCCAGTCGAACCCCGGAGGAGCGTCCCCACGGGCGCGAAGGAGCACACGGTGGATCTGAACGACGACCCGCAGCAGGCGGAATTCCGCACACAGGTGCGGAGTTGGCTGAATGAGCACAAGGCCGAGGCGCCCATCGTCATGGGCGAGGGCCAGATCGAGGACGAGCACGAACGCATCGAGGCGTGGCGGGGCTGGCAGCGCAAGCTCGCCGACGCCGGCCTCTGCGGCGTGACCTGGCCCGAGGAGTACGGAGGTCAGGGCAAGGGCCCGATCGAGCAGGTGATCGTCAACCAGGAGCTCTCCCGGGCGCAGGTGCCCGGTCCCCTGGACTTCATCGGCCTGGGCATGATGGGCCCGGCGATCATCGTCCACGGGACCGACGAGCAGAAGCGCCGCTACCTCGGCCCGATGCTCCACGGCGACGAGGTCTGCTGCCAGCTCTTCTCGGAGCCCGCCGCGGGCTCCGACCTCGCCGGCGTGACCACCCGCGCGGTGGAGCAGGAGGACGGCTCCTTCAAGATCTCCGGACAGAAGGTCTGGACCACCAACGCGCAGTTCTCCGCCTTCGGCGTGCTGCTCGCCCGCACCGACGCGGACGTGCCCAAGCACAAGGGCCTGACGATGTTCATCGTCCCGATGGACGCGCCGGGCATCACGGTTCGCGGCCTGCGCCAGATCTCCGGCGAGGCCGAGTTCAACGAGGTCTTCCTCGACGAGGTCCACGTCCCGGCCGACACGGTCCTCGGTCAGGTCGGTGGCGGCTGGAGCACGGCGCTGACCGTCCTCATGTTCGAGCGGCTCTCCATCGGCACATCCTCCATCGGCTACTCCGCAGAGCGCTTCGCGGCCGGCGTGCTGTCGGCGCCCGGCGCGGCCGAGGACCCCGAGGTGCGCCAGCGCCTGGGCCACGTCGGTACGGAGATGATCGCGAGCCGGTTCGCCGGGCACCGTCTGCTCTCCGACCTGGCAGGCGGCAAGCTGCCCGGGCCGGAGTTCGGCCTCGGCAAGGTGACGATCGTGAAGTCCGCCATCGAGGCCGGCGACCTGCTCGCCGACGTGCTCGGCCCCGACGCTCTGGACACGGGCTCGGAGTGGGGCTACATCATCTCGTTCCTGCCGGGACTGAAGTCGGCCGGCGGCACGGAGGAGATCCTCCGCAACACGATCGGTGAGCGCGTCCTGGGCCTGCCGCCCGAGCCGCGCTCGGACAAGGGCGTGCCGTTCTCCGAACTGAAGGCCCGCGAGAAGGAAGAGGTGGCCTGAGATGGACCTGTCGCTGACGGACGAGCAGGAGTTCCTGCGCGAGGCGGCCCGCGGGGCCCTGAAGCGCGTCGACACGGTCGCCGCGGCCCGTGAGGCGCTCGAGGACGAGACGAAGCGTCCCGATCTCTGGAAGACGATCGTCGAAGCCGGCTGGACCGGCCTCCTGACGAGCGAGGACGGCGGCGGCGCGGGTCTCGGCCTGTACGACGCGATGCTCGTGGCGCAGGAGTGCGGGCGCGTCCTGGCCCCCGTGCCGCTCGTCTCGACGCTCCCGGCCGCCACGGTGCTCGACGCTGCGGGCGACGAGGCGTCCGCGGCCGTCGCCTCCGGCGAGCTCCGCGTCGCATGGCTGCCCGCCGCGCCGCCGACGGACCAGGAGCCGCGCTGGACGACGGACCCGAAGGGCGGGATCCTCCGGGCCACCCTCCCGACGGCCACCGTCGACGGCTCGACCGCCACGCTCTCGGGCGCGGTGCACTGGGTCCTCGACGCCGCGCAGGCCGAGGCGCTGCTCGTCACCGCAGAGGGCCCTGACGGCCCGATCGCCGTGCTCGTCGACGCCTCCGCGTCCGGCGTGACCGTCGAGGGCCTCTGGCGCTACGACGCGACGCGCCCGCTCGGGCACGTCACGCTCGACGGCGCGCAGGGTCGCGTCGTCGCCGCGGACGAGCTCGCGCTGCGCCGCGCGTGGCACGTGGCGCAGGGCCTCCTGGCCGCCGAGGCGGTCGGCACCGTCGACGCGCTGCTGCCGGTCGCGATCGCCTACGCGAAGGAGCGCCACACGTTCGGGCGCGCCATCGGCAGCTACCAGGCGCTGAAGCACCAGCTCGTCGAGGTCCTGCGCCTCCTCGAGAACGCCAAGTCGCTCCTGATCTACGCGGCCTGGGCGCACGAGAACGCCCCCGATGAGCTGTCGCTGGCCACGGCCGCGGCCCGCTCCGGCGCCGAGCACGCGCTCGACGTCGCCACCCGGGTCCAGATCTCGGTGCACGGCGGCATCGGCGCGACGTGGGAGCACGACGCACCGCTGTTCTTCCGCCGCGCGCAGCTGCAGCGGCGCCTGCTCGGCGGCGCGGGCGGGGCGACCGACCGCGTCGCCGGCGAGCTGCTCGGCGGCGTCGTCCCGGCCTGACCGGACTCCGCGGCGGTCCGGAAAGGGGGGCCCTCCCCGGACCGGCCCTGGCCCGGCGAGGCCGGCCGGGCCCGTGGCCCGACATCCATGTCGTGGTTCGCCGCCTCTGAGGCGGTGAACCACGACACCGATGTCGGACCGCTCCGCGCTCAGCCCGGCTTGCGGACGTGCAGGCGGGCGGCGTCGAAGTAGACGGCGAACCGCGCGATGCGGTCGCCGTCGACCTCGAGCACGGTGACGCCGGGGTGGGAGAGGTCCCCGCCGTCCTGCCCCTCCGCGGTCCGCTGCCACTCCAGGATCGCCACGTCGCCTTCGACGACCTGGTTGCGGAACTCCGACGACACGCTGCGGAACAGCTCGCGGTCCTCCTGCCACAGCTTGCGGGCGCCGTCGCTGCCGCGCAGCGCGTCCGTCGCCGTGGCGGTGTCGACCCGGACGTCGTCGGCGAACAGCTCGACCAGCGGGTCGACCTCCTCGTGCTCCTCCAGCCGGCCCAGGGCGTCGAGGAAGCGGTCGACGGTCTCGCGCGTGCTCATGACGACTCCCTACCTGTTCGCGCGGGGGAGCAAACCGTCGGGCGGGGAGGCCGGCACGTCCTGGGACGGCGACCGGCGGCACCGGGGTGGGCTCCGGGGCCGCGGGCGGGTGACGGGCCCACGGCACGCCCCGGGTGCGGTCCACCGGCGCGGCGCCACGTGCGTGCCCCGTGGGAGGCCCGCGCACCCTCGCGCTCGCACGTCGCCCCGCGAACCGCGACGATGCAGGGATGAGCAACGACCGGGTGACCGTCACGATCGAGGACCACGTCGCCGACGTGCGCCTGAACCGCGCCGACAAGCACAACGGCCTCGACACGCAGATGTTTCAGGCGCTGCACGAGACGGCGCTCGAGCTGCGGGGGAACGACGACGTCCGCGCGGTCGTCCTCTCCGGCGAGGGCAAGAGCTTCTGCGCCGGCCTCGACGTGCAGGACGCGTTCCAGAACGGCGCCCTGGCCAACGCCGCGTCGCTCGAGGACCGCCTCGACGGCGAGCCGACGAACATCTACCAGGCGGTCGCGTACGACTGGCGGACCGTGCCCGTCCCGGTGATCTGCGCGATCCAGGGCATCTGCTTCGGCGGCGGCCTGCAGATCGCGCTCGGCGCCGACATCCGCATCGCGACCCCCGACGCGAAGCTCTCGATCATGGAGATCAAGTGGGGCCTCGTGCCCGACATGGGCCTCCTGGTGACCCTGCCCCCGCTCGCCCGCCAGGACGTCGTGAAGGAGCTGACCTACACGGGCCGCATCTTCAGCGGCGAGGAGGCCGTCGGCTACGGCGTCGTCACCCGCACGGACGCGGACCCGCTCGCCGCCGCGAAGGCGCTGGCGACGGAGATCGCCGGCAAGTCCCCCGACGCCATCCGCTTCGGCAAGAAGCTGCTGCAGGACGCGTGGGAGGGCGACGACGCGACGAGGCTGCTGCTCGAGTCGAAGCTCCAGCGCCCGCTCATCGGCTCGCCGAACCAGATGGCCGCGGCGATGGCCGCGATGTCGAAGCAGCCCGGCGAGTACGGCGAGCTGCTGCCGCTGCCCGACGGCGTCTGAGCCGCGCGGCGGCCGGCGACCGCCTCAGACCTCGCGCAGCCGCAGCACGCCGTCGACCTCGTCGGCGGCGATGCGGCCGTCGCCCTCGAGCAGCTCGAGGTGGCCGAGGACCTCGCTCATCACGAGGTGGACCTGCACGTAGGCGGTGCGGCCCCACATGGCGCGGGCGATGTCGAACGCGGTCTCGTGGCCCGCGGCGATCTCGTCGACGATCCGCGTCAGGCGCCGCTCCGTCGCGGCGGAGCGCTCGTCGATCAGCGCGCGGTGGTCCGTCACCGGCACGCCGTGCCCGCCGAGGACGACGTCGAGGTCCATCTCGCGGGTCCGCGCCAGGGACGCCCGGTAGTCCCGCAGCGGCGTCAGGCGCAGGGTCGGGTCGGCGGCCTCCTCCGCCGCGTTCAGCGGCTCGGAGATCAGCGCGTTGGACGACACGTGCGCCAGCAGGTGGTCGCCGCCCACGAGCGCGCGGGCCTCCCGGTCGTGGAAGACGGTGTCGCTCGTGGAGTGGCCCGGGCGGTGGTGGACGTGCCACTCGCGGTCCTCGAACGCCAGGACGTCGCCCTCGGCCAGGGGGTGGGTCACCTCGACGGCCTCGAAGTAGCCGCGCACCATCGCGTCCGCCGCGCGGGCGCCCAGCGCGACCTCCTGCGGCAGCCCGTGGCGGACGAGCCGCTCCTCGACGAAGCGCATCTCCTGCCTGCTGCGCCGGCCGACGTCCCCGAGCCAGCCCGCGATCCCGCCGAACGCGTGGACCTCCGCCCCCGAGCGGCGCACGAGCTGCCCCGCGAGCCCGAAGTGGTCCGCGTGGTGGTGGGTCAGCACGATCCGCTCGAGGTCCTCGACGCGGTGGCCGCGCTCCGCCAGGCCGCGCT
The DNA here is from genome assembly GCA_009699505.1 of Actinomycetota bacterium. Classification (GTDB taxonomy): domain Bacteria; phylum Actinomycetota; class Thermoleophilia; order Solirubrobacterales; family Solirubrobacteraceae; genus Patulibacter. Next base: position 12,154 of record WLOB01000033.1, read on the forward strand.
CCAGGGTCTCGAGCGCCAGCGCGGTGGCCGGGCCCGCGTCCACCAGGGTCAGCGGCGAGGACTCGACGAGCCAGAGGTTCACGTCGCCCACCCCGAAGGGCGTCGGCAGCACCACCGGGGAGACGCCGTCGGGGATCCGGACGGATGGTGTGGGGGCGTCGGCGGCGGTCTCCATGCTCACCGGGGACCGTAGCGGCCGGTGCCCGCGGGGTTTGTGCGCGACGTCGCCCGGGGACCGGGGCCACCGCGTCCCGTCCTTACGCCTCGCTGACGCGGTCTGCGGGATGCTCCAAGGACTCCGCACCCCGTGGAGCTCGCCCCGAACGCCTCCCTGATGCCTGACAACCGCTCCCTCTGGTCCGACGGTCCCTCCGAGGACGAACACCACGGCTGGCTCGACGCCGAGCCCGACGCCCCCGCGACGAAGGAGCACCGGCCCGCGCCGGCCGAGGAGCCCACGCGGCAGCACCGCACGGGGCGGATGAGCCGGCGCGAGCCGCGCGAGGGCCCGTCGACCTGGCAGCAGGTCCGGCCGAAGCTCCTCACGCCGCTCGTGGCGCTCTGCGTCGTGGCGCTCCTGGCGTCGGGCATCGCCATCGGCACGCGCCTCATCGGCGAGCGCACGGTCGAGCGGACCGTCGTGGCCGGCAACTCGGGCGGCGCGACCTCGTCGCAGATCAAGGCGGCCTACACCGCCGCCCACGACGGCGTCCTGCGCGTCACGACGAGCCAGGGCAACGGCACGGGGTGGGTGTACGACGACCGGGGCACGATCGTCACGAACAACCACGTGATCGCCGGCGGCGGCGACACCGTCAAGGTCCGCTTCACGGACGACGGCGCCGACGTCGACGCCCGCGTCCTGGGCACGGACGTCTCGTCCGACCTCGCCGTCCTGCGCGTCGACCCCAACGACGTCGACAAGCTCGTGCCGCTCAAGGTCGCCGAGTCCGACGACGTGGAGACCGGCGACCCCGTCGTCGCCATCGGCTACCCGCTCGGCCTGGACCAGACGACGACCGCCGGGATCATCTCGGGCGTCGGCCGTCAGATCCCCGCGCAGAACAACTTCCAGATCGACAAGGTCCTCCAGACCGACGCGCCGATCAACCCCGGCAACTCGGGCGGCCCGCTCCTGAACATCAAGGGCGAGGTCGTCGGCGTGAACTCGCAGATCGCCACGGCCTCCGCCGGCGGCGGCAGCGTCGGCATCGGCTTCGCCATCCCGTCGGACACCGTCCGCGACGTCGTGCCGACCCTGGCGAAGGGCCAGACGGTCAAGCACGCCTACCTCGGCGTGTCCGTCGCCCCGCTGACGAAGGGCGAGGGCGCGGCGGTCGGCGACGTCCGCTCCGGCAGCCCCGCCCAGCAGGCCGGCCTGCGCCCGAACAGCGAGACGGCCCTGCGCGGCCTGTCGGACCCCGACGGCGATGTCATCACGAAGATCGACGGCACGGCCGTGAACCGCCCGGACGACGTCACCCGGATCATCAACGACAAGGAGCCGGGCGACCGGATCTCCATCGAGTACCGGCGCGGCAGCGACACCCGGTCGACCGAGGTGACGCTCGGGGACCGCGCGTCCGCCGGCGGCGCGGCCCAGTCGCCCTCGAGCCCGACGCTGACGCTGCCCGGCACGCCCACCTCGCCCTCGAGCCCGACCATCCCGTGAGCTTCGCCGCCCCGTGGTTCCTGCTGGCGCTGCTCCTGGTGCCGGCGGCGGCCGCCGTCTACGTCTGGTGGGAGCGCCGGCGTTCCCGCGGGGCGCAGCCGTGGGCCTCGCCGGCGCTGATGCCGTCGGTGGCGCCCGGAGCACCGCGGTGGCACCGCCACGTGGGTCCCGCGGTCTACGCGCTGGCCGCGGTGGCGCTGATCGTCGCCCTGGCCCGCCCCGAGCACGACGTCGAGGTGCCCGTCGAGCAGGCCTCCGTGATGCTCGTGACGGACCGCTCGGGCTCCATGCGCTCGACGGACCTCAAGCCGACCCGCATGGACGCGGTGAAGACGGCCGCGTCGTCCTTCCTGGACCAGGTGCCGGACGAGATCCGCGTCGGCGCGCTCGCCTTCAACAACAAGACGCGCCTGCTGGCGTCGCCGACCACGGACCGCGATCGCGTCAAGCGGGCGCTGAACACGCTGACCGGGGCCGGCTCCACCGCCACCGGCGACGGGCTCGGCGCGGCGCTGGCGATCCTGCGGCCCCAGGGGCTGCGCGGTCCGCAGACCCCCGCGGCGATCGTGCTGCTGTCGGACGGCAAGAACGTCCGGGGCCGCGACCCCGTCCGCCTGGCGCGGCGCGCCGGCCGCCTCGGGGTGCGCATCTTCACGATCGCGCTCGGCACGGACCAGGGCACGCTGACCTCGCGCAACGCCGACGGCACGACGAAGACGGAGCTCGTGCCCCCGGACCGCGTCGCGATGAAGCAGATCGCCGACGCCTCGGGCGGGACGACCTCCGACGCGCCGACGGCCGAGGCCCTCGAGGCGGTGTACGAGAAGCTCGGCTCCGCCGTGGCGAAGGAGCCCGGCAAGGACCAGCTGACCTCGGCCCCCGTCGGCGTCGCCCTCGTCCTGCTCGTCGTGGGCGCCGGTCTGGCGCTGCGGCTCACGGGCCGCATCGTCTGAGCGGCGGCCGGCCGGTCCGGCGCGGGCGACCGACCGTGCCGCCGGCCGCCGCGCCCGCGCCCCCTCCGGTGACGGGCGCCCGCGATCTTTCGGCGTTCCCGCACCGGCGTTTAGGCCGTGATCAGCGCGGTGCGGTTCGCTAGGTGTCCCCATGGCTTCGATGCGCGGTGCTCTCCCGCTGTTCCTCACCGGCTCCAGCGGCCTCGCCCTCCTCGCCTTCGGCGTCGGCGGCCTGTCGGGCATGGACCCGCAGATCCAGCAGGCCTCCCGTACCGTGCAGCTCGAGCGGACGGTCGACGGCCCCCACCACCGCTACGCGGACTGCCCGCCGGAGCCCGCGGTGGAGCGCCGGGCGGACGAGGTCTGAGATGCGGGTGCTCGTCGCGGAGGACCACGAGCGCGTCGCCGACGCCGTCGCCCGCGGCCTGCGCCGCACCGGCCTGGCGGTCGATGTCGCCGCCGACGGGGACGCCGCGCTCTACAAGGCCCGCGTCCACCCCTACGACGTCGTCGTGCTGGACCGGGACCTGCCCCGCACCCACGGCGACGTGGTCTGCCGCACGCTGAACGCGGAGCAGCCCGCCACGAAGATCCTCATGCTGACCGCCGCCGGCGCGCTCGAGGACATGGTCGAGGGCCTCGCGCTCGGCGCGGACGACTACCTGACCAAGCCGTTCCGCTTCGCCGAGCTCGTCGCCCGCGTCGACGCGCTCGGCCGCCGCAGCGGCCGCGTACGGCCGAGCGTGCTGACGCACGGGGACGTCGAGCTCGACCCGGGCCGCCGCGTCGCGACCCGCGCGGGCGTCGACCTCGAGCTCTCGCCGAAGGAGTTCGGCGTGCTGCAGGAGCTGCTCGCCGCCGACGGGCAGGTCGTCACGACGGAGGCGCTGCTCGAGCGGGTCTGGGACGAGAACGTCGACCCCTTCACGAACACGGTGCGGATGGTCCTCGTCACGCTGCGCCGCAAGCTCGGCGAGCCCGGCGTGATCGAGACGGTCCGCGGCGCGGGCTACCGGATCTGAGGGACGCGGGCCCGTGGACCCCGTCCGGGGACGCCTGCGCCGGCTGCCGCTCCGCGCGCGGCTGACCGCCCTCTACGCCGCCCTCTTCGCGGCGTCGACCCTCGTGGTCCTCGTCGTCGCCTACGGCCTGCTCGGCGACCACCTGCGCCGCACGCTGCCCGACGCGCTGGCGGACCCGATCCTCGACCGCGTCGCGCTGCAGCTCGGGCTCGTCCTCGCCGGCACCACGCTCCTGGCCGTCGCGCTGGGCTGGGTCGCGGCGTCGCGCGCACTGCGCCCGATCGGCGCGGTGACCGCGACCGCCCGGCGGGTCTCGGACGACCGGCTCGACGAGCGCCTCGCGCTCGACGGGCCGCACGACGAGGTCCGCGAGCTCGCCGACACGTTCGACGCGATGCTCGACCGGCTCTCCGCGAGCCTCCAGGCCCAGCGGCGCTTCGTCGCGAACGCCAGCCACGAGCTGCGCACCCCGCTGACCGCGATCCGCACGGAGGTCGACGTCACCCTCGCCGACCCCGACGCGACGACGGACGAGCTGCGGGCGATGGGCGAGCGGGTCCTGGCCGGCACGGACGAGCTGGACGACCTGCTCGAGGGCCTGCTCGTCCTCGCCCGGAGCCGCCGCGGCGTGGACCGCCACGAGGACATCGACCTGACCCTCGCCGCGCGCGAGGCCGTCGCCGCGGCCCCCGCCTGCCCGAGCCTCGAGCTGTCGGTGCACCCGCGCACCCCGACCGCGCGGGCGTGGGGCGACGGGACGATGCTCGGCCGCGTCGCGGTCAACCTCGTCGACAACGCCGTCCGCTACAACCAGGACGGCGGGTGGGTCCGCGTCGAGACCGCGGAGGGCGAGCGGGACGGACGGCGGTGGGCGACGCTGCGGGTGGCCAACAGCGGGCCGCTCGTGCCGGCGGAGGACGTCGACCGGATCGTCGAGCCGTTCGAGCGGCTCGGGCGCCACGGGACGGGCTCGGGCCTCGGGCTGTCCATCGTCCGGGCCGTGGTCGACGCGCACGGCGGCCGCACGCGGATCGAGGCGCCGGAGTCCGGCGGGCTCGACGTGACGGTCAGCCTGCCGGGGCCGCTGCGCTGAACGACGCGGCGCCCGTCTCGGCCAGGACGAAGAGCTGCGTCGAGACGTCGTGCTCGACGTCGAGGCCGTCGACGGCGTGCAGCACGGGGCGCCCGACCACCGCCTCGACGGAGCGCAGGACCTCGTCGGCGACGGCGCGCTGCAGCGCCGACCGGGTCGAGCGGACGAGCTCGCCCTGCCCGAGGTCGGAGATCCGGCGCTCGGCCGGGGACATCGTCCCGTCGAGGATCACGACGATGGCGTCGCGCCCGGCGAAGAAGGCGCGACACCGCTGGGGTCCGCGACCGAACTGCTCCTTGAAGTGGCGGGCGACGACGTCGGCGACGGCCTGCAGCGGGCTGCGGACGACGGACGACTGGGATTCGAGCTGCGACATGGCGGAGGGGCGGGGAGGACGGGGCGCCGCACGTAACCGGTACACGAAGTATCGGTTCCTCGGGGTACGTCGCCCTCGATGTCTCACTTTAGCCGCCGGTGGGTGCGCATCGGGCTTCCGGGGTAGAGCCGGTAGGATCGAAGGTCCTACTGAGACCCCGCGTCTCACGTAGGAGCGTCGGCGGTCCCCCTCCCGCCGGTGCGGGGAGGAGTGCGCAGTGACCCAGGACCAGCCGCAGGACCCGGCCGCCGGCGCCGGATCGCGCGACGACGACGCGTCGGGTGCGACCCGGAGCGCGGCCACCCCCACCCGCAAGCGGCGCAGCGACGCCGCCCTGAACTACACGCGGCTCGTCGCGGCGGCCATGCGGGTCCTGCGGGAGCAGCCCGACGCCTCCATGGAGCGGATCGCCCAGGTGGCCGAGGTCGGCCGGGCCACCGCCTACCGGCACTTCCCCCGCCGCAGCGACCTCGTCGCGGCCGCCGCCCAGCAGGCGCGGGACGACGCCGAGGCCAACGAGCGCGACGTCCTGCGCCCCGCGGGCGAGCTCGCGAGCACCACCCCCGCGGTCCTCGACGTCGCCGACGTGCTCAACAAGGTCCCGCCGCACCTGCTCGGCGAGCAGATCGTCGCCGAGGCGCAGCGCCTGGCCGGCGTCAGCAGCGTCGCGCTCTACGCCGTGGACATCGACGGCTCGCGGCTCCTGCGCCTGCACGGGCCCGCCGACTTCCCGGCCGAGCTGCCCGTCTCGCTCGGCGTCGGCCCCGAGCTGCCCCGCAGCGCGATCGCCAGCCTCCGCCACGTCGTCGGCGAGCAGATGCCCGGCGCGGCCGTCGTCCCCATGTACCTCCGCGGACGGGCGACCGGCGCCCTCATCGCCGTCGGCGCGCGCGAGGAGACCCTGCAGGACCTCGCGCGCCAGGGCGCCGCGGCGCTCGGCCTCGGCGGCGCCTACACCGACGTCTACGCCATGGCCGCCCGCCGCCAGCGGATCTCGCCGGCGTCCGAGGTGCAGCAGAACCTGCTGCCGCCGCGGGTCGCGCGCATCGGCGGCGCCGGGCTGGCCGGCAACGTCCTGCCGTCCTACGACGTCGGCGGCGACTGGTTCGACTACGCCGAGAACCCCGACGGCGCGTGGATCGGCCTGGCCGACTGCGTCGGCACCGGCCCCCGGGCGGCCGGGATCGCGGCCGTCCTGCTCGGCGCGTTCCGCGCGGCGC